>CAMPJQ010000008.1 GCA_946886925.1 uncultured Terrimonas sp. | reverse complement strand
ACATGGCCAACTTCCGGTTGGCGTACCAGCCATGATAATATTTTATTTGGTGTAGAAGACTTGCCCGTGCAGGGAAATTATAAATTGGTTATGGAGCTTGCAGATTACGCTAAAAAATTCCTGCCGCTCATAAAAGTATCTGTCAACAATCAATCGGTTAAGCAGCAGCTTACTGCAATGGGTTACGATCGCCATAAGCAAAAGCGCCCTTCGCTTAAAGAGCCTTATGTGGATACACTTCCCATCACGGGAAATCTTGATAATGCTACACCCAAAACAATAGAAATACCGGTTGAAAGCGGGGTAATAAAAAAAGGAGGCAATTGTATTACTATCGAAGTGCTGGAAGGATCGTGGATATTATTTGATGAAATCCGGTTAGAAGGAACTGCATTAAAAGTTGAAAAGCCGAACAATGTTTTTGTACGAAATGTAAAAGCGGCAAACTATGAATTATTACAGGAAGGGAAAAAAGTGCAGCCGCTTTTGGTTAATATCGAGCACCTGCAGGGTCTGCCCGTTTTAAGTGTTGAATTGGATGGGCAGGCAATATTTAAAGAGCAGCTTGAAAAAGGCAATTATGAATTTGAAGCGCCGATGCCTGCGGTCAAAACGCAACAGCAAAGTAAATACCGGATATTGGCAGATGGAAAGTTAGTGGAGGAAGGTGTGGTAGAACGTTCTGCTCAAAAATTGCAAACGCTGGCCGATTATGTTGATACCCGTATTGGAACCGGTCATTCCCGCTGGATGATTGCACCGGGTCCGTGGATGCCGTTTAGTATGGTAAAGCTGAGTCCGGATAATCAAAATTCCGGATGGCAGGCGGGGTATCAACCGTCATACGAAAGCGTAGGTACATTCAGTCATATTCATGAATGGACCATGGGAGGATTAGGGATTTTTGCCTCAAATGGTATATTGAAAACAAAAATTGGCGATGAGTTGGTACCTGGTTCAGGTTACAGATCGGAGATTGATAAAAAAACGGAAGAAGCGCCAATAGGGTATTATAAGGTTCAGCTCAAAGACTACGACATTAAAGCTGAAGTTACTGCTACTACCCGCTGTGGATTTATGCGGTTTACTTTTCCCGAAAACAAAGACAGTTCACGCATCCTTGTGGATCTTCATATTCCGTCTGAGTACGATTACCAGTTAAAGGAAATCAGTGTAAATAAGATCAGTGATTACAGGATCGAAGGCTTTGCACACCAGCTTTCACCAGGCGTTTGGAGTACAGATGCCGACCAGGACTACACCGTTCATTTTGTTTTAGAATTTGACAAACCTTTTAAATCCATCGGAAGCTGGGTCAACGATAAAGTTTCCTATGGAGATCATTTTGAGGCCAAAGACATTAAAGACGCTGGGTTCTTTCTTCAATTCGATGCCAAAGAAAATCCTGTGGTTAAGGTGAGGTCGGGTATTTCACTGGTAAGTATAGCCAATGCAGATTTGAATTTAAAAACAGAATTAACAAATGTTTTCGGATGGGATTTTGACGCCGTGCGGCAAAAGCAGGTTGATCAATGGAATGATATTTTTAACCGCGTAAATATTACAACAACAAACAGGCAGGAGAAAGTGCGCTTTTATAATGCGATGTACAGGTCAATCTGCAGTCGCAATACCTGGAGCGACATTAATGGACAATGGAGAGGAACGGATGGTAAAATACAGCAGATGAAAGGTGCAGATGATGTTGCTTTGGGCTGTGATGCTTTTTGGAACACATTCTGGAATTTAAACCAAATGTGGAATTTGATTACTCCCGAATGGAGTAACAGGTGGGTAAATTCTGAACTTGCTATGTACGACGCTTATGGACGGTTGGCAAAGGGTCCGGCAGGTATGAATTATATACCGGTAATGGTGGCGGAACACGAAATACCTATGATGGTTGGCGCTTATCAAATGGGGATACGAAATTTTGATGCATCGAAACTGTTAGAGGCGGCGGTTAATATGCAAACAATTCCGGCGAAAAAAATTTATACAGGCTTTGCCGGTAACCGCGATTTAACGGAATACATGAAACACAAATATGTGCCTTCAGATAAAGGTCGTTTTTCAAATTCAATGGAGTATTCCTATGATGACTGGACGGTAGGACAACTGGCTAAATCTCTGGGAAAAAAAGAACTATATGAAAAATTTAATGATCGCGGAAACTGGTGGAAAAACACCATAGACAAAGATGGTTATTGCCACATGAAATTAAGCGATGGAAAATGGGCGCCCGATTTTGATCCTTTTCGCAGCGGGGCTAACCACCACTATGTTGAAGGCAATGCATGGCAGCTTACTTTTTTCGTTCCCCAGGATGTTCCTGCTTTGGTGAACCTTATAGGAAAGAAGAAATTTGTTGAGAGGTTAGAATGGGGATTTGAAGCGAGTGCGCCATGGCGGTACAACGGAATGAACGATCAGTACTGGAATTACCCGGTAGTACAGGGAAACCAGCAGTCTATGCATTTTTCGTTCCTCTTTAACTGGGCGGGAAAACCCTGGTCTACTCAAAAATGGACCCGTTCTATTTTAGAACGGTATTATGGATATGGTGTTGGAAATGCTTACCTGGGAGATGAGGACCAGGGACAGATGAGCGCCTGGTTCGTAATGGCCGCGCTGGGATTGTTCCAAACCGATGGAGGATGCAGCATTAACCCCGTGTATGAAATTGCAAGCCCGCTTTTTGAGAAAATTGAGATTGATCTGGGAAAAAGGTTCGGACGCGGTGAAAAATTTGTTATAGAAGCCAAAGGCGCATCACGCAGGAATATGTACGTTCAAAGCGCGGTACTGAACGGAAAAGAATTGAAGTCGTTTAAATTTCCTGCTGCTGAATTGTTGAAAGGCGGTTCCCTGATCTTGCAGATGGGAGCAACGCCTGATACGAAATGGGGTATTGATAATAAAAAGTAATAAAAAATGAAAAGAAACTATTTGCTGCTGGTGTTGCTGATGATAGTTATAGCAGGTTCAGCGCAGGAAAACAAACTTTCCAGTAAATCCTTGTCTGAAAAAATCACGAACAATGAATATTTTCATTTTGTAAAAGCCAAAGCCCTTGAAGTAATGAAAACCGGCTTTAATGCGGGTGATGGTTACCGTGAGGTATGGATCAGGGATTACAATACGTTTATTGAACTGGCTGCGCAGGTGTATGAGAAAGAAGTGCTGAAAGAAAACCTGTTGGTTTTTTTAAGAATGCAGGGAGAGGATGGCAATATTATTGATGGGTTTACACCGGTTAAAAAGGTGGGCGAAGTTGAATACGACTTTATCTATTCACCGCTGGAACCACGCTATGCCGGTCATAAAAATACGGTAGAGACCGACCAGGAAAGCTCACTGGTACAAAGCATATATAAATATATTCAACTAACCAACGACCGCACCATACTGGACGAGATGATCGGTAATAAAACAGTTGGCGAGCGCCTCGGTTGGTCTATGGAATTCTTAATGAATAAGCGTTTCAACAGGCAATACGGGTTAATTATTGGCGCAACTACCGCCGATTGGGGTGATGTGCAGCCGGAGCACGGGTGGGGAGTTGACCTGGATGAAAATACACATCCTGCCATTGATATTTATGACAATGCCATGTTTATAATAGCATTGAATAATTTAATGGAAATGATTCCTGCAACCAAACAAAAATGGCAACCCATAAAAAACAATATTGCTCAAAACAGCCGGAAGCATTTGTGGGACAAAAACAAGCAAAAATTTATTCCTCATATTTATTTAAAAGGCTCTCCTTTTCCCGCAACGTTTAATGAAAATGAAATTTATTATTTTGGTGGCACCGCTATCGCCATAGAAGCCGGTTTATTAAATAAGAAAGAAGTGAAAATTTCGCTGGATGAGATGGTGAGCAGGGTAAAGAAAGCCGGTGCGCCTTCTATTGGGCTCACACTGTATCCGCCATATCCCAAAGGTTATTTCGCAAATAAAATTATGAATCCTGAGTACAGTTATCAGAACGGTGGCGACTGGACCTGGTTTGGCGGCAGGATGATACAACAGTTGATCAGGTATGGATTTGTGAAAGAAGCGTATGAACAAGTATTGCCAATGGTAAAAAGGGTAAAGGATAACAATGGCTTTTATGAATGGTATTCTGTTGATAACAAACCACGCGGATCGGGAACATTCAGAGGAGAAGCAGGTGTTTTGTACACTGCCATTGTGATGTTTGAAAAGGCGAAGTAACATCTAAAGCAGGGTTCTCTCACGAATCCGAAGTTGGACTCGTTTCGTGCGGACATGAACCAAAGCATAGGGGATATGTCATATTGGTAAGTGAAGACACGTACCAGGGCATATAGAAGGAATATCATACAAAAAATCGGCTACCCCTTTCACTTTTCTTTTCTCACGTTTCTCTTTTTACCTCCCACAAATACGCAGCGCCGATGAGCGCAGCATTTTCTCCCAGTTGGGCAGGCGCCAGCGTGCAGGATAATGTATGTCGCCGTATCACTTCTTCGCAATAGGGTTTAAACATCTCCCAGGCTTTGGCAATATTCCCGCCAATGATAATGCGTTCAGGGAAATGATCAGAAAACCAGTCTTTCAATACTTCGCCTAAGGTATATCCGAATTCTTCAAACAATTTCATGGCGGTCGCATCATCATGGACCATAGCAGCCAGCTCCTTTACGCCTGCAACTGTTTCTTTTTTTCTTTTTGCATATTCTGATGTAAACCACCTGGAACTTAAAAATTCTTCGGCCCTGCTTTCACGAAAAGGGAAGCACCAGAGATTTCCGTCCTGGAAAGAATCATTTTCATATATTGCCGAACCCAATCCGGTTCCCAGCGTAATGCCGGCAACATGATCACAGTCTTTTCCGGCGCCGGCTTTCAATTCGCCTGCCAGGTAAGCAGTGGCATCATTCATCATGCGAATGCTGGCAGGAGTTATGCCCAGTTCAGCAGCCAGCAATTCCTTAACATTTAACCCGTAAAGGCATTCATATTTGTGTAAACCAGTAATAAGGCTGATGCCCTTTTCATAATCAAAAGGACCGGGCATGGCAATACCCACGCGGTCAATGGTGCGTCCATGTTGTTTGGCGCAGGCGGCTATGGTTTCGGCCCATGCGCGGATGACATACTCCTTATTTTGTAATGGATCTATTTCTCCTCTCACGCAGGTACCGTCAATAATTTGTCCGCTGTCTGTATTAACCATGCACGCTGTAATGTGCGTGCCCCCAATATCAACTCCTATAACCAATTTGTCCATCGCTTTTTGTTGATTTGTATTTAAGGTGTACATGCAGGAGGCAATGCCGCTGTTCCCCACGCTTTGTTGGGTCTGTCACCCATCCATAATTCAAGGACGCCGCCTTTGGTAAAGGTATCATGACTGAACCAGAAATTATTTAGTGTTTGATTGTTCAATTTCGCGGATTGTATATAACAATTCTGAGCACTGTTGTTATGGGTTTTAATCACAAACTTTTCGCCCTTGTAATATTTTTTATCCAATTGAATCGTTACTTCATCAAAAACAGGCGATGTAATCTCATACACCGGCTGCTGTGCCTGGTTACCCATAATGTCGAACAAACCAATTGCCATCAAAGCGCTTACTGCACCCATTTGCCCCTGGTCCTCATCGTGACCACCATAACCAAGATCCGGCGTTATACCGCCGTATGCCTGTTCTTTTACTTTTCGTACCCAGTATTGCGTGAGCCAGGGCTTTCCTCCGTAACTGAATACATGCGCGTTGGAGCATCCCGGCTGGTTGGCATAGCTAACATAGCCACTGGTATAGCCATATACAAAGTCATTTGCCTGTGATTGTTCAAAAGCATGATTCAGCTTAGTGCAGAAACTGTCAGTCCCTCCCATTTTGGCTACCAGTTCAGGCATCGCATGCGACACGCCCCAGGTTGCCTGCCAGGCGTTTGCTTCCACCCAGCCTTTACCGCTCAACGGATCTTTGTGTATAAAATCGCCTTTGCTGTTTTTGGGGAATAATAATTTTTGTGTTGTGTCAAAACACAACGACCAGCCTTTGGACCGGTTAAGAAAAAAATGATAATCCTTTTTTTTCTTCAGTTTGTGCGCCATCTGTGCTATGCCCCAGTCCTGGAATGCAGCTTCAATGGTAATTCCTGCGTTACCGGGCCACCATCCATTGCGGGTATAAAAGTTTATGCTGGCACTGTCTCCCAGCATGCCGCCCGGCAAATGATTCCGCTTTACTACTTCATAAGCATGACTGGCATTTGTTTTTGTGAGCAGGCCTTTCATATAAGTGCTTACAACCAGGTTAGAAGCAGGACATCCCGTCATGATGTACGAATAGCCGCCGCCCGAAGGTCCGCGGGGCAGCAGGTAGCCATTGTTCGCGTATTCAATCATAGAAGCCGAAAGTTCATCCATCATTTCCGGCCATGCCAGTCCCCACAATATATTGAGGTTCCATTGGGTAAGCCACCATGCATCGGAGTTATACATATTAAACCTGGGTTTACCCGTAGCGTCTTTAGGAACGGTTTTTATTTTGAAAACCGCATCGGTAAAATTCCCTTCTCTTTTGCCCGTAGTGCGGTCGGGATAATCGCCCGACAGATCATTTATTTTTTGCCTGCCCAGTAATACATGCCACAGGTCGGTATAAAATTTTATTTTCTGTTCGCGGCTGCCTCCCTTTACATCTATGCGGCCAAGCCATTGGTTCCAGGTATTTAGCGCCTGTGCTTTTACGTTATAGAAATTCCATCCGCTGCATTCCTGCTCCAGGTTATTCCGGGCGTTTTCTATTGTGGTATAGGAAAGCCCGATTTTCATTTGTAGCTCATCTCCTTTGTTGAAGTTGTATGCGGCGGCCAGTGTGAGGCTATCGCCACTGGCGTGATTGATGTTTTTTGCTGTTGCATTGCCCTGCCATGCATTCAGCGATTGGAAAGGTTTATCGAAACGGATAACAAAAAATATGCGTACGTCCTTTGGCCCGCCCCAGTATCTTTTTATGGAACTGAAAGATCCTTCTATCGCTGTATCGCTGATGCGGGTAATTTTTGCATCGGCCATGGTACTGTTGGATACATGACCAGACAGGTTAATAATGATCCTTCCTGCGGTTTTTTTTGTATAACGAAACCTGTAATAATTCACTCTTTCAGTGGCTGTTTGCTCTACCCATATTTTATTATCCCGGAGCATTACACGATGATATCCGGGTTGTACGATCTCATCATCGTGACTAAACGCAGATTTCCATCCCTGTTGCCCTTCTGCGGGATTTTGATTTTCCGTGGCAGGCATGATCTCTATCCCCGACATCATCCACGCATGGATCTGTTCAAAACCGAGTATATGAGTTTCGTTATAATTATATCCTCCTCCATATTGATTTTTGTTGCGCGTAAGCGGCGCGGCGCTGGCCATTCCGAAAGGAAGGCTGCCGGTAATAAAAAAGAAATACCTTCCGCGGTTGGTCTCAATATAGGGATCCACCCACGAAACATAATCCTTTGCCTGCTCCGGTGAAGGAAATACTTCTATTTCGGAAAATCCTATATCCCGTCCTGTAGCATCCGTTACTATAAACTTGATCCACTTCACCCTGCGGGCTGTAAAAGAAATCGCAATGCCGCTTCCATCGGCCGGTATCTGGTTTACCCATACTGTACTGCTGTCGCTGAACAATAATTTTCCTCCGGCAATATTTTCCTCTAATGAAGGGCGATCGTATAATACCACTTTGTTGATAAACTGGGGTTGTTCCCATTCTAATTGTATCCATGGCAACCGGATATACCCCCAGTCTGTTGACGCTCCTTCGCAAACCCATTCGCCCTTACCATCCACACCTATCCAGCCATCTGTTACATTTTGTACAGCATAGTTTTTATTGGCAAAACTACTTGCGGTAACTTTTGACAGTGGAGCTATATTTCCAGGGCCAGCATAACTAAAGTAGTTGATGCCGGTTATACAACACAATAAAAAAATACGGCAGAATCGTTTCATGTTTAGATTTTTATATTGGTGTACTATTATTCCGGGTAGCAATTGAAAACATCATCCGCCGCTATTCATACTTTAGTTTTATAAATCGCGGGCGGTACAGGTGGGGGAATTTTTTTATATCCGCCAAAAAGTCAAAGGAGTTGATATTATAACTGATCAGTAATTCACCAGGTTTAGAAAGTACAGGATGCGCCTTGGCATTGTAAGGAAAAAGATTGGGTGAATCTTTCAGGTCATCTTTTACATTATATACGTCTGTAATGGGGCCAAAGGGGCCAACGGGTGATGTTCCAACTCTTACTGCCACATGGGTTCCAATCGCATCTTTCTGAAACACCATCAGGTAACGGCCATCTGTAATCGGTGTTACGCTCATTTCATTGGATGCACGGTCTGCAACAGGCTGAATGTCCTTTATATCGGTCGTCCAGGATTTGCCATTCCAGAATTTCCATTCATTAAATTGTTCAATGGCCTGTGGTAAAACCCTTGCTGCTATAACCTCTTTATTTTTTCCTCTTACACCATAAATATACAGGTAACCATCGGCGTTTGGTGCACCGGCTTTTTTTGTGTTAACCAATAAGCCGGCGCCAAACGAACCAATGGAGTCAGCATTTTCTCCCTGGAAAAAAGGAATGTCCATTTGTTCTGTATGTTCAAAGGGAAGTTTAGCACCTGCAGGTATGCGAATGAGTGTATTACCGGTTTGTTTAAAACCAAACACAGCCTGCCCGGGAATATTTTTAATACGATATCCGAAAATATAGATATCATTATTCGTTTCCGTATTCACAAATCCATCGCCAAGCCAGTAATACTCTCCCTTTTGCGTAAGCGGAGTTTTGGGTACAAACAAGGATGAGGCATGGTTTTCAGCGTTTTTATTCCAGTAAAAATGAAGTGCCGTACTATCTGGCTTGCCGCCTGTCAATAATGCCGCGCTGTTATTGATCATGGTAAGGCCTGTCTTCAGCGAATCATTAATGTCTCCGAGTAAGGAATCGCTAAACCATATCAGTACACTATCCTTTTTTGCAGTGCCTTCTTTCTCAAGACCGCTTAAGGCAATTGAATATATCCCGTCGCCACCGAACCAGCCGTGATTTCTTTTAAACAGTGCTGTCCATTCCGGTGCGGGAGCGGCTGTAAATTTCAAATCAGAAGAAAGTTGTTCATCCTGTTTGGTTTGTGTAAAGCAGCCGCAGTTTAAAACTCCTGTAAAGAAAATGAACAGGCTGATAATAGATAATCCTGGTATGCGCATCGTTAATAATTGATAGTTATTCCACAAATCAAACCCGCATCACCGTAAGCATACTCTTACCTCTTTCCTCTCATTTTTCACCTTCACTATCTCTTTCTCCACATCTCCTGTATCTGTTCCAGTGTTTTTCCTTTGGTTTCGGGCACCACTTTCCAGATAAAAACAAAAGCCATTACAGAGGTTATCATATATATCCAGAACGTATAAGCGCTGCCTATTGATTCCAGCAGCATAGGAAAGGTTTGCGATACCACGTATACGGAGAGCCATAAAAAAAATATAGCCACACTCATTGCCCTGCCTCTTATGTGGTTAGGGAATATTTCTGCTACTACTACAAATGTGAGGGGCCCCAGGGAAATAGCAAAAAAAGAAATGTACAGGAGGATGCCCGCCAGCACCCAATACCCCCCGGCAGAATCTGTATAAAAGGCCAAACCAACAATTGCCAAACAAACCGCCATGCCTGCCGAACCAATAAGGAGTAATTTTTTTCGTCCCAGTTTGTCTACATATTTTATGGCGATGATGGTAAGCAGCAAGTTAATGCTGCCCACCCATACGGTTTGCATTAATGCGGAAGAAGAACCACTTCCTGTGGCCTTGAATATCTCCGGTGCGTAATACATAATTACATTGATACCGGTGATCTGTGAAAAAACAGATAACACGATACCGATAATCAAGGCTGTGCGTAAACCAGGTTTCATCAGGTCAGAAAAAGGGGCTTGTTTCTCTGTTAATGATTCACGGATGGAAATTATTTCTTTATCAGCATTTTCCCGGCCATTTACTTTGGCAAGTATAGCATCGGCTTCATTCCACCGGTTTTGTTTTGACAGCCAGCGTGGACTTTCGGGTATCGGGAGCAGCAAAAAGATAAATATAACGGAGGGAACAAGTCCCGAGCCAAACATCCACCTCCATCCGGAATCCACGTTCCATGCGTCATCATGTAATCCGGCGATGCCTGCATTTACAAAATAGATAAGCAGTATACCTGTTACAATGCCCAACTGGTATATAGATATAAGTCTGCCCCTGATGTCTGCAGGTGCTATCTCCGAAATATACATGGGCGCCAGGATGGAAGCAATGCCAATACCTATGCCGCCAACGAAGCGGAAGAGAATAAAATATTCAATACCTGAGGGAATAAGTATGCCAACGGATGAAATTGCGAAAGCAAATGCAGATATCATCAGCACTTTTTTTCGTCCCAGTTTATCACTGAGTGCTCCGGCCAGCATAGCGCCCGCCATACAACCTATCAAAGCGCAGGACGCGGCCCAGCCTGTCATAGCAGGAGAAAGATTATATTTTTCCTGTATAAAACCGATAGCGCCGGCAACCACTGCGGTATCATAGCCAAAAAGCAAACCACCAACGGCCGCTACAAAAGTATACTGGTATACGTATTTTAAACTATAGTTTTTCATACATTAATTGCTATGATAATCCCCAAGGTTTTCTGTATTTACAAATGCTTTTACCGTACAGCAGGTTGTGCCTTCACCATCGCCATAAGGACGAACAGTATATGCACCCACAGCAGCCGGCACAATAAAAGTTTCCGCATAGTGCACAATAAAGGGTTTAAAAGCGCCTGCCGGACTTTCTACGATCGCTTCCCTGCCCTCTACAAGATTAAGAATGTTTACAACGCCATTGGTATTGTGATCAACCTTTCCTGTAAACCAATGTCTTCGTGTTTCAATAAAGGAACCTGCATGAAGTCCCGTCTTTTCTTCCGTCCATCCATCTCCTTCAGCTATTTTTTGTACCTGGTTAAGGATATTGTTTTTGGTCCATTGGGTTGTACGATCCCACTGAATGGAATTTTGGCCGTGCTTTAATGAAATAGGTCTAGGCTTTCCATCCATGCCCATTCTTCCCCAGTCCCACAACTTGAATGTAAAAATATAAGGAGTGGCGCTAATTTCAAGAACTACACTGTTAGCGCCGGAACAATGCACCGTTCCTGCCGGGATCAATACATGGTCGTGTTTGCGGATCGGCCATTTTTCAACGTACTGATCTGCATCAAATGCTTTCCCGTTTGCCTGGGCTGCTTCCAGGTCGCTGATCATCCGCTCCGGAACAATTCCTTCTTTAAGACCGAGGTATACAAAAGAATCATTTTGTGCTTCCAAAAAATAGTAGCTCTCATCCTGTGTATAATCCATTCCAAATTTTTCACGGATGTATTCCTTTAATGGGTGTACCTGCAGGCTCAAATTTCCGCCCTGCATTGTATCGAGGAAATCAAAGCGTATGGGAAATTCGGCGCCGAAAGCTTCAAATACTTTATCGCCCAGCAGCGCTTTGGGTTCACTAAAGACAAGATTAATAGATGGTGTTTCAAATAAAATATGATCAAAGCGTATGAGCAAACTGTTTTCTTCCGGCACACAATCAAATCCCCATGCAAAATTTTTTTCTGTTCTTTCCAGATCACAAACTTCCTTCAGCCATTGTCCTCCCCAGGGGCCGGGATCAAAAAAGGGTACCACCCTGAAGGGTTGTTGAACTATTTCTTTCAATGCATCCTGTAAGGCTGATCCGGATACCATTTTAGGTTCCTCCGGGTGTGTTGTATCCAGTATATAATCAGCCACGGGCAGTAATTCTTTTTTTAACCTGTCGCATACACGCCAGTCAACAAAAAATGCTCTTTTATACTGGTATGAAAATGCATCGTTGTGGTTATCGGCTCCCAGGTTACTGATTTCATTGCGCCTGAACCGCAGTTGGATTTCCCAGCGGGGCATATCTGCATACACCAGTATATGCGGCGACTCATATATAAGGGAAGCCCCTGTTCCATAAATACATATTACGCCTTTATTATTTTTAACCTCCTGCTTTAGTTGTTCCAAACGCTCCGGATGAAAAAAGCTTTTCATACTGAGCGAAGTGATGCGTCCAAAAACAGGATCATCCGTGACATAGGGATATACCAAATGTTCAACCTGTTCTGTATCGGACATAGCAGGTTGCACCGGAATAAACTTTATTGTACCGGTGGTATATTTTTTTAACTGCTCAACCAGTTGTTCAGCTAAAACACCATGATAGCATTCAATAATTATCACACAGGAGTCACCTTCTTTTTGATAAGTGCGGCTTTGCAGTTCCTGTGAAATTTCATCCCAGCCTGTGTGTCCGTTATAGCCATGTATTGCTACTTCAGGAAACTTCTCGAAATTAGAATTATACAATGTTTTTCTTTTAAAGTGAATGATAAATAATGACAGGCCGCTCCTGCTTATTCCTGTGCCAGAGATTTACAATTGAAAATAAAACAAAAAAGCAACCCGGAGGATTGCATGCATTATCTGAAAGTGCTTATTGGTAATCATTATGCAATAAAACAACTCCGTTCATTTAAATATACTGCTGTACATCTGTCACCAAATTAAAAACGCCATTGCCTTTCTGAAAGGTGGTAATTCAATATCCTGGTGCAGACTTGAATGAAAATTGTGCCTCGTTATTCAATAGAAAATTGTAGATTTATGTCTATATGTCCATACATATCAAATGTAGAAACTTTTTTATTCATTCCCAATTATTTTTTAGTTTTTGTATGAGGATATTACGCAGATGCCGTGTGCTTCTTTTGTTGCTGCTGCCATACAGCCTAACTGCTCAAAACCTGCTGAAGTATGTTGATCCCAATATTGGTACGGCACATAGTCGCTGGTTTTTTTACACCCCTGCGGCAGTGCCGTATGGCATGGCTAAGCTGGCGCCGTCTACCAACGGGCATTATGGTAACGCATCGGGATGGGAAGCTGTAGGGTATGACACAAGGCAAAACTCCATTGAAGGATTTGTGCATTTCCATGAATGGCAGGTAGGTGGTGTTAGCTTTATGCCAACAACAGGAGCCTTAAAGGTAAAGCCCGGTAAGTTAGAAGATACATCGGGTGGTTACCGTTCGCATTTTAACCGGAAGAATGAGGTGGCTGAACCGGGTTATTATAAAGTATTCCTCGACGATTATAATATTACCGCTGAACTAACCGCCACAAAAAGAGTGGGTTTTCATCGTTATACCTTTCCTCAAAATAGTCATTCGCATATTATACTTGATGTCGGTAACAAGCAGGGAGAAAGCGGTGAAGTAACAGATGCGGGTATACATATGATTGATGATACCCATTTTGAAGGTTTTGTGACAACGTATCCCCAGTATCTTCGTTTGTATGACCCCGGGGGTAAGGTCGTCATGTACTTCTATGGTGAGATCAGTAAAAAACCTGAAAGTATTGGAGCGTTTACCGAAAATAGTATCCTGGAAAATACTTTATCCGCCAAAGGAAAGGGAGCCGGGCTTTTTTTAAATTATCAAACCACTGAAAATGAAGATATAGAAATTAAGGTAGGACTTTCCTATACTTCCACAGCCAACGCAAAGGAGAATTTAATAGCGGAAGCAGCCGAACTTTCTTTTGATGATGCCAAATTGAAAGCGCAAAACGTATGGCAACGGGAATTGAGTAAAATAGCAGTGGAAGGAACAAATGAGCAAAACAAGATAAAATTTTATACCGGCTTGTTTCATGCATTGCTGGGCAGGGGTATCGCCAGCGATGTTAATGGCGCTTATCCCATGCATGGGGGACTGGCTGGTCAGCTGAAACCCGTTCATGCAAATGAAAAACCTGAATTTATAAATACCGATGCGATATGGGGAGCTTTTTGGAATATTACACAGCTATGGGCTTTGTCTTATCCCGAATGGTATAGCAATTACGTAAACACGCAACTGCAGATCTATAAGGATAAGGGATGGTTTGGAGATGGCATTGCCAACAGTGAATACGTGTCGGGTGTAGGAACAAATTTTGTTGGACTGGCCATTGCAGGCGCCTACCAGGCCGGAATACGCAATTATGATACAGTGCTGGCTTATGAAGCTGTTAAAGCCAATGAATTAAACTGGCGCAACCGGAAGGTGGGGTCGGGAAAGATGGATACCAAAGCATTTGTTGAACATGGCTTCGTTCCTTATCTTGAAAAGAATACGACAGATTCAACCGGGTCGCATTTTTCTGCTTCACATACACTTGAATATAGTTTTAGTGCTTTTTCTGCTGCTCAAATGGCCAAAGCATTGGGCAAGAAGAAAGATTACCAAACGCTGATCGGGTATGCTGATGGCTGGAAATTTATTTTTAATTCGCAATACAAACTCATGCAGCCCAAAAAGGGGGATGGTTCTTTTATAGGCAACTTTAATCCGCTTGAAGCATGGAGGGGTTTCCAGGAAGGAAATGCAGTACAATACACGTTTTATGTGCCGCACAATCCTGCTGCGTTAATCAGCGCTATAGGAAAGGACCAGTTCAATAAACGTTTAGACAGCATTTTTCAATCCTCACAAAAAAATGGTTTTGGTGGTGGTCAAGAAATAGACGCATTCGCCGGTATAAAATCATTGTATAATCATGGCAACCAGCCCTGCCTGCACATTAGCTGGCTTTTTAATTTTTCCGGCAGGCCGTGGTTAACCCAAAAATGGACACGACTGATCTGCAATGAATTTTATGGAACGGAACCCATTCACGGCTATGGTTACGGGCAGGATGAAGACCAGGGACAGTTGGGTTCCTGGTATGTTTTAGCAGCACTTGGATTGTTTGACGTAAAAGGGTTTACGGATGCAAGACCTATCATAGAGTTCGGGAGTCCTTTATTTGACAAAGCCACTATCACATTGGGTAATAATAGAAAACTGATCATTGAAACGAAGAATAATTCAGACGAAAACATGTATATACAATCGGCTCAGTTCAATGGAAAGCCGTTGAACAATTGCTGGTTGTACAGGGAGGAACTGATGGAAGGTGGAAAGCTTTTATTTATAATGGGAAGCAGGCCCAATAGGGCATGGGGCGTTAAAACACCACCTCCGTCTCAGCAATAATTTAATTCTGCAATCAAAAAAGCCTTTTGCGTTGAGGGCGCAAAAGGCTTTTGGTATTATAAAAGACTGGTTTTACCGCTCCAGTTGAAAACCATTTACTTCATCCATTGTTAATCCCAATGCTTTTGCAACACCTTCTCCATAAGCAGGATCGGCCTTATAGCAATTCCGGATATGCCGGATCTGTATAAATTTTTGAGCGCCACCAACCTGTGTGGCCGTATTTTTAAACAACAGCTCTTTTTTATCAGCCGTCAATAACCGGAACAGGTTACCGGGTTGTGAATAATAATCATTGTCGTCTGCCCTGTAGTCCCAGGCGGTAGCATCACCATGAAGCGCGAGCGGCGGTTCTTTGTATTCGGGCTGTTCCTGCCATTCATTAAAGCTGTTGGGTTCATAATGTTTTGTGTCTCCGTAATTGCCATCTACCCGCATAGCGCCATCCCTGTGAAAACTGTGATAGGGGCATTTGGAACCATTAACCGGTATCTGGTAGTGATTTACGCCCAGGCGGTAACGTTGTGCATCGCCGTATGAAAACAATCTGCCCTGTAACATCCTGTCGGGTGAAAAACCGATGCCGGGAACAATATTGGCCGGGTTAAATGCAGCCTGCTCTACTTCCGCAAAGTAATTTTCCGGGTTACGGTTCAATTCAAATTCACCAACCGGAATCAAAGGGTAGTCTCCTTTTGGCCATATTTTTGTTAAGTCAAAGGGATGAAAGGGAGAGTTGTTGGCTTCCTCTTCCGTCATGATCTGCACGAACATTTTCCATTTGGGGAAATCACCTCTTTCAATGGCATCAAACAGGTCTCTCTGATGCGTTTCCCTATCGCTACCAACTAATTTTGCCGCTTCTTCATCAGACAGGTTTTCAATTCCCTGCTGTGTTCTGAAATGGAATTTTACCCAATGCCTGATATTTGCCGCATTAATAAAACTGAAAGTATGGCTACCAAAACCATGCATATGCCGGTATGATTTGGGAATTCCCCTGTCGCTCATTACTATGGTTACCTGGTGTAACGCCTCAGGTAGCAATGTCCAGAAATCCCAATTGTTATCAGCGCTTCTTAAATTTGTTTTGGGATCTCTTTTAACAGCATGGTTCAAATCGGGAAATTTCATGGGGTCCCTGAAAAAGAAGACCGGCGTATTGTTGCCCACCAGGTCCCAGTTACCCTGGGAGGTATAAAATTTCATGGCAAATCCGCGGATGTCACGCTCAGCGTCTGCTGCACCACGTTCTCCTGCTACGGTAGAAAAACGTACGAACATGTCTGTTTTCTTGCCGGGTTCAGAAAAAATGGAGGCTTTTGTGTACTGTGTAATATCGTGGGTAACCGTAAACGTTCCATAGGCGCCCGATCCCTTGGCGTGCATACGTCTTTCGGGAATTACTTCACGATCAAAATGGGCCATTTTTTCCAAAAACCAAAAGTCCTGTAACAGGGCCGGTCCCCGTGCACCGGCGGTTTGGATGTTCTGATTGTCGGGAACGGGATTCCCGGTGGTGGTTGTTAATTTCTTATTATTTTCCATGGCTTTTAAATTTGCTGGTTATGCAGCAATATTACTCTTTTCGAATATCAAAAAAAGGTTTAATCGCTATTTTATAAATCTATTG
>CAMPJQ010000007.1 GCA_946886925.1 uncultured Terrimonas sp. | reverse complement strand
TCCGGTATTCTTCTGAAAGTGGTTTGCCAGCTACTATGTCCAAGTATATTGATACATATGAAAAACATACAGGCATTACAGATCATAAGAAAGTAAAGGCTGTTTTGCAAAAGTCCTGCCCAGAAACGGGTTTGGTCGTGTTCATCTTTACTCAGTCCAAGAAAGAAAAAACCCGCCAGAAATGCTACCAGGCCAACAGCCAGCAATCCATATGTCCATTTTTTGTATTTGGCCGGAGTTTCAAATTGTTGCTTGATCATTCTTCAATGAATTTTTTTATGCTCAATCAGTTTTTATTTTACCGCGCTGCTGCTGTCTGCCGCAGTAGTAGTAGCAGTTTTTTTAACGCCCTGCTTTTCTCTTATATAATCTATTACCATCCAACGCTGCTTTGGATCTAACTGGGAGGCATAGCTGCCCATCATATTTTTTCCGTAAGTAATGGTATAAAATATCTGTCCGTCGCCCTGGCTCACAATAGTGGGATCCAAAAGATTTTTAGGCGCCGCGGGAAAAGGTCCGTCACCATCTTTCCACAATGGACCATTACCATCTAATTTAGTACCGTGGCATATACCACAATAAATTAAATACAATCTTTCGGCTTCTTTCATATCTGCTTCATTCAGTGCCGGCAAAGGATTTTGCACTGTTCTGGCTTTCGCAAAATTGGTGGTATCACTTCCGCCATCCTTTTCAATGCGAAAAGGCAATAACTGGTCCCTGGTTATGGTTCCTGCAACGGGCGTGCGGTTGGTTTGCTTATCCGGGAAAATATCATTTTCCGAATTGGTTTCATATGCCCGGCTGTATGCCATATCGGGCATGTAATTGATGCCTGGCTTTTTATTACTGCAACTTGCCACAGCCATTACCGCCACCATAAAAGCGCATGATATAACTGGTATCTTTTTCATTCGTATATTTCTATTTTTTACTGCCAAATGTCTGCTGGCAGGCAGTATCATAAATGTCTCCATTTAAAGAGCAATTCCCACGCTTTGTTCCATCCGGAAAGAGGTTCATCTTTCCTGCTTTAAGCCCGGACTGTTTCGGTTGTATGCTCGAATAATTTTTTGTTCATGTCGTAACGGCCCAGCCACCATCCGGTTTCGGCCATTTGCACATTAACTTCTTTTGCACCTGCTGCAACCAGAAAATTTTCGGCTTCCTGCACATTGGTGTTGGCTGTGCATTCAATAACCATCACAAACTGATCGTCCGTTGCCCTGGGATGAAAATGGTGCTTTTTCACAAACGGCGCCAGTTGGCAGAGATAACAAAAAGTAAGTGTCATTCCCACTCCGGAAAATAAAACCGTAAGCTCAAACATAATAGGTATCCAGGCGGCTAAAGAAAAATGAGGTTTACCTCCGTAGTTCTGCACCCAGTCTTTGGTTAATATCCAGCTTATAAAGCCCAGCGCGGTGGTAAGTCCCGTTAGTGCATATATAAACCCTACCGTGTGGAGGCTGGTATCTCTCATACCCAGTTCCTTGTCCAGCCCATGCAACGGGAAAGGTGTATATACATCATGAATCTTATATCCTGCTTTACGCACTTTTTTTACCGCGGGAAACAGTATATTTTCATCATCAAAACATCCTACTACAAATTTTTTTATTGTCATAACCTTAAACCAACAGGTTTTTTAAGGTGAATAAATCTGCGTTCAAAATATCGGTTTCAGAATAGCTTACCAGCTAACCTTAATGCTGATGTGTTTTAGCGTAAAACTCATCCGCGCTTATTTTTTCAAGATCTTCCATTTTAGCCTTATAATTTTCACCGCTTGTTTTCAGAATATGCTTGATTTCCCAAATAGCTATTACCGGGAAGTATTTGGAGAACAGGAAATAACAGGTAAAGAATAATCCAAAGGTACCCAGGTAAAATCCGATTTCAAAAATGCTGGGACGATAGTACAGCGACCAGGATGAAGGAAGATAATCGCGGAAAATGGAGGTAACGATAATTACAAACCGCTCAAACCACATGCCCACGTTAACTACCACACTCATTATAAAAGTAAATTCAATATTCCTTCTCAGTTTTTTAAACCAGAACAACTGTGGAGACACTACATTACAGGTCATCATAATCCAGTAGCTCCAGCCGTACGGGCCCGCCAGGCGATACCTGAAAAACGCATCATACTCATACATGTTTGCACCGTACCAGGCCATGAACAATTCAGTAAGGTATGCACAGCCCACAATAGAACCTGTTAGTACAATTACTTTATTCATGGCTTCAATATGCCCTAAAGTAATATAATCCTGAAGGTTCATTACCCTGCGGGTGATGAGCATGAGTGTTTGCACCATAGCAAAACCCGAGAATACTGCACCAGCCACAAAATAAGGAGGAAATATAGTAGTGTGCCACCCCGGAACGATTGAAGTAGCAAAGTCGAAAGATACTATTGTATGTACGGATAATACCAGCGGCGTACACAATCCGGCAAGTACCAGTGAAAGGCTTTCATGGCGCTGCCAGTGTTTGGTAGAACCAGTCCATCCAAATGAGGCTATACCATAGAATAATTTTCTGAATTTGGTTTTAGCGCGGTCGCGGAGCGTTGCCACATCAGGTATTAAACCTGAATACCAGAATAAAAGGGAAAGCGTAAAGTAG
Organism: uncultured Terrimonas sp.; assembly: GCA_946886925.1. The sequence continues at coordinate 14,380 of CAMPJQ010000007.1, read as the reverse complement.
GTTGATATGGCAAACACGTCCCACAATAACGGCGAGTTAAAGTTAGGCCATAAGGGTCCGCGACTGTTAGGATAAGGCATTACAAAAAATGCCAGCCACACTCTACCCATATGCCATATAGGGAACTGACCCGCTGCCATTACCGCAAAAATAGTCATGGCTTCCGCCGCACGGTTCACCCCTGTTCTCCATCCCTGCCGGAATAATAAAAGTATAGCGGAGATGAGCGTACCGGCGTGACCAATACCGATCCACCATACAAAGTTGGTAATATCCCAGCCCCAGCCAACGGTTTTACCCAGGTTCCACTGACCCACACCATAAGTTACTTCGCGGTATATAGAATAAACACCAAACAGCAGCAAAGCCAGTGATATACTTAATCCGATATACCATAAACGGGTAGGCTTGGTTTCAATAGTATACACAATATCTTCCGTAACCCTGTTGTAGGTTTTGTCTCCATCTACCAATGGTTCCCTGACGAAAGATTCGTATTTAGTCAAACTCATTTACAAATTAATTTTATCCTGCAAGCCCGCAACAGGAGTTTGCATATTAATGTTGAGAATTCAGATCTGCTTTTATTCAATGTTTCTTATATATCCATATACTTATCTCAATGATGTGCCTCATGGGCGGCGGCTTTCTTTTCCGCAAACTCATCTTTCACCCCCACCGGCCTGCCCGTGTTTCTTATTTTAGCAAGGTAATTGATGTTGGGTAGCACATGTATATGTTCCAGTGCATAATACGCACGATGATTTTGCTCCTGCGTACGAATTTTATATACCTTACTTTCTTTATCATTTACATTGCCAAATACAATGGCTCCTGTAGAGCAGGCCTGCATGCAGGCGGTTTTAACATCCCTGATCACAGTAGGATCCTGCGATTTTTTGGCTTTTAATTTAGCATCCTGCAAACGTTGTACACAAAAGCTGCATTTTTCAATTACTCCCCGTGAGCGAACAGTTACATCGGGATTAAGCACCATGCGGGTCAGATCTTCATTCATCATCAGCACTGCATCATCGAATTTTCCAACTCCGTTGTGGTGCTGGTTATCCGGGAAGCTGTCTGCGCCGGTATAATCGGCCCAATTAAAGCGACGTACTTTAAAGGGACAGTTGTTGGCACAATAGCGTGTGCCAATACAACGGTTATATGCCATCTGGTTTAATCCTTCCGAACTGTGGTTGGTAGCCGATACAGGACAAACATTTTCGCAGGGCGCATTATCGCAATGCTGGCAAAGCATTGGCATAAATACTACATTCAGATTATCTCCTTCTGTATTATCGCGGTAAGATGCAAAATAGCGGTCTATCCGTAGCCAGTGCATTTCATGAGAACGCTTTACTTCATTCTTTCCTACAACAGGCACATTGTTTTCGGCTGTGCAGGCAATGGTACAGGCACCGCAACCTGTGCACGAGTTCAGGTCAATGCTCATTCCCCAGTGTGCTCCCGGGGAATCATATACAGGGTACATGGTTCCTTCGGCTCTGAAATCTCCTGTTTTTTTCGCAAAATCTTCCGACAGCTCTTTCCTGTATTCAGGAATGGCGTCCGGATTTTTTTTAAAATCTTCAAGAGCATATTCCCTTACCACTTCTACGCGACCTTCATACTGATTATGTGTTTGCGTATATGCTATGTCGTAAGTGTCGCCTGTTTTTTTGTAACCGGTTACATCTGTAACATAATATTGCCGTGTGCCTCCTTTGGCATTTACCCACGGATAAGCATTGTAACCTACGCCGTTAGCCGCCCGACCGGCACCTTCACTCCTTCCATATCCTACGGCAACTGCAATTACATTGGGATGCACGCCGGGTATTGCCAAAATGGGCAATTTCACTTCTTTTCCATTGATTGTAAATGCCACAACAGGCTTATGAAATTCCACTTCGTACTGATCATCCAGTTTAATGCCTAACTCGGCCGCCATAGCATAAGAAATAATAGCATAGTTATCCCATGTGGCGCGGGTAATAGGATCGGGCATTTCCTGCAACCAGGGATTGTTGGCAACGGCTCCGGATCCTATAGAAACCTTTTGATACAATACCAGTTCTGTTTTACCTGCCGGAGTTCCGGTATTCAGTTTCGATGCAGCATCCGCCACAGCGGCGCCATTATAAGCCGTAGCAGCAAAGGTTAATGCAGCGGGCTCAACCACGCCATCCTGAAGTGCTTTGTCGAATGCTCCCTGACCGGCCAACTTTGTTACCCAGTAATTTTTAAAATAATCTTCGTAATCGGTATTATTACCACTCCACTTTAGGAGGGAAGTTTGAAAATATCTTGTTTTAAATAAGGGAGATATAGTGGGCTGAAGCAGGCTGAAAAAACCAGTACGGCCTTCGGCATCACCCCAGCTTTCAAGATAATGGTGATGCGGAATAATATACTTGCATAGTGCAGAAGTTTCATCCGCCCTGTCGCTAAATGAAACAGAGAGCTTAACTTTTTGCAACCCCTTGATAAAGTCTGCCGCATTGTGATAATTATAGGCAGGGTTAGCTTCATAAACAAACAATGCCCCCACGCTGCCTGCATTCATATCTTTTACCAACTGATCCATTTCCCCATCAATACCCTGGCGGGTCAGTAGTGGATTGGCCCAGTTAATAGTAGTACCGTTAGCGCCCACAAGTTCATTGATGGCATTGACCAACACCTGTATATTGGGATCGTTGCTTCCACATACCACCAGTGCCGCGCCTTTATTGGCACTAAGCGAACCGGCTGCCAGATCAATACCTTTTTTTAATTTTTCATCAGCGATAGCCGGAGCGCTTGCATTACCACCCAGTTTTGCCAGCAGGTTCAGAACCACAGCGCCTGTTTCGGAAGGACGATGAAGAAACCTGTCGTCTGCATTGGCGCCTGTTAAACTAAGCACCCCTTCAAACTGGATATGTTTGCTCATTTCCGGGTTCTTCTGATTGATTTTCCGGCCTTCGGCATACTGGCTTGAAAATTCATCAGGACTTAACCATGTACCGAGGAAATCTGCGTCAAGGCTAACAATAACTTTTGCTTTGTCAAAATGATAAGTGGGGATCGCTCTTTTACCATATGATATTTCATTGGCTAACAGCAACCCGCTGTATGAAACTGCATCGTATTGAACATGGCGGCTTCCGGGGTATTTAGCCAGGAATTCGCTTATAATTTGCCGGGTTGTTGGAGAATTAAGGGTAGAAGTAAGCAAAACAGCCTGTGCTCCGGCTAATTCACCTGTAATTTTTTTATCTGTTGCTTCAAAGGAGGGCAATTCTTTTAATTCCTTTCCTGCCGCTTCTACAGGGTAACGTAACCTTCCTGTATCATAAAGATCAAGTACCGAAGCCTGCACCCTTGCAGACGTGCCTTCTCCTTTTGAATTTATAAAAGAAAGTGGGTTGCCGTCTAATTTAATGGGGCGTCCGTCTCTTACTTTTGCTATAACAGGTACCACATCTCCCTCCGCCACAAAAGTAGTAGCATAATACTGAGCAACTCCGGGTGTTAAATTTTCGGGCTGATTAAGGTAGGGAATACTCTTTGTAACAGGCGTTTCGCAGCCCGCAGCCAATGCTGCCGCCGCAGTGCTGAAACCAAGATATTTTAGAAAATCCCTGCGTGGAGCTTTGGCATCCAATATACCTTTACCATCTTCCGCAAATGGCAGATCTTCCTGAAATTCGTCTTTTACCAGTTTCTGGTAACCTTCTGTATTTTTTAGTTCGCCTAAGTTTTGCCAGTACTTTTTTTGACTCATACCCAACCCCTAAAGGAGCTTTTAGATTCCGGATCTTCCCGCTTCACTATTTATTCGCTTACACCAAATCCAGAAAAGTGTTATTAAATATATTATACCTGGTCGCCGAAAATTTATTATAAGATACTAATCATTCATGCGGGATTCTTTCCCGTGTAAATGCTCTTTAATAGTGGCATTTCTGACATTCTATTCCTCCGATCATTTCTACAGTTACACTGTCAATCTTTTTGTTCCTGATGTCTTCATGGAACTTTTCATAAATACTGTAGAATTTATTATCGGTAAACTGAACTTTAGTATTGCGGTGACAATTGACACACCAACCCATGCTCAAATCAGCAAATTGGTGCACTTCGTCCATATCGGTAATATTACCATGGCATGTTTGGCATTGCTGCTGCCCCACCACCACGTGCTGGGAGTGATTAAAATAAACATGATCCGGCAGGTTGTGTATTCGCTCCCATTCAATTGGCTTACCTTCTCCTGTATATTGTTTTTTGTCGGGATCCCAGCCGGCGTATGAATATAATTTTTGTATTTCTGCGGTACCGTTCACCTCAGAACCGTCGGGTCTGAATAATTGGGGTCCCTTTGTGTATTCATTAATACCCATATGGCAGTTCATACATACATTTACAGCAGGTATATTAGCCGATTTCCCTTCCTGTGCGCCGCCATGACAATATAAACAACTTATCTGGTTTATGCCCGCGTGCACTTTATGCGAATAAAAAATAGGTTGTTCGGGTTCATATCCCTGGTGACGCCCCAGCCCTATAGCACCTTGTATGGTATAATATCCCCCAACCAAAAATAAAACAATGATCCCCAGCGCTATATACATCTTATTGCGGTAAAAAGGAACGGGTTCTGAAGCAGGAATGCCCTCTTTATCATCAGACATTTTCTTCAGGTTGCTGTTTACCTGTAATAAGGTAAGCGCTATAACTGCCAGTATAAGTGTAAGAACACCAAACAATAAGGTATCGTCACTTTTAGGTTCAGGCGCAGGCGCTCCGCCTGCTGCAGGTTTTGCACCACCACCGGGCCCGGCAGCAAATGTTGTATTTACATAATTAACAACGGCATCTATATCCCCTTCTGTGAGATCCGGAAAACCGGTCATCAATATCCCATTGTGAGAATCTTTTAAACCTTGTGTATAAGGGTCATTGGCCATAAAAGCGGCAGGATTGTGAATCCATGCATACAGCTTTTTTCTGTCACTCCATGGTCCGCGTTCTTCCATTCCCCCAAGAGCAGGTCCTGTGGAATTTTTAAAAACATTATGACAGGCGGCGCATTTTGAATTAAAAATGGCCTTACCATCCTGTGCATTGGCAATAGTAACCAAAAAAGAGAGGGAAAAAACAAACGCTGATCCAAATATTAGTTTCTTTACAGTTGATCGTTGGTAGCTCATTATATCCCGGAGTTTGTGTTGAGGTGAACATTTTCCCGTACGGCTGCAAAAATAGGTCAAGACGCTGATAAAATATTAACATTTCCGAAAAAAATTTTCCCTGCTGTGGCCTGGATTTCAGCGATTTTTGCCAAGACTTACAAATTTTTGTCATGTTTTTGTAAGTTCGTTTATACTTTATATTTAGATCATGTAAAATATTGGCCTTTCCATCTTTTTCTGCAATTTGCAGGTATTCATGCTCAGGCAACTTCAACAAAAATGGGGTGTAAGCAACTCGCGGTTTTTCTTAATTCTGTGCGTATTTGCTGTAACAGGAACCAGTACAGCCTATATTACTAAAGTAATTACAACGTGGGTGGGTTTTACCGAAGATACATTCTGGTTATGGATATTTTTGCTCCGCCTTGCTATCCTTATATTCGGCTACCAGGCTATTTTATTGATGGTTGCATTTCTTTTCGGACAATTCTCTTTTTTTTGGAGATATGAAAAAAAAATATTGAGGTGGGTTTCAGGTCGCAGGCTTCAGGCTTCCGGAGAGATGGTATCTGCTCTACCCCCATTCCGCAAGCGGCAGCATCAGCCATCTTCTGCTCAACATCGGGCATCCAATACTTCGCATCCCCAATTTCAAATCCAAAATCCCAAATTACAAATGGTTCGCATCGCTATTTTCGCCTCCGGAACAGGCAGCAATGCACGCAAGATCACTGATCATTTCAGGAAGCACCCTTCCATTGGCGTAGCCTTGATAGTAAGCAATAAACCCGGTGCAGGCGTGCTGAATATTGCTGAAAGTGAAAATATTCCTTCACTAATCATTGAAAAAGAGCGCTTTTTCAGGGGGGATGGTTATGTGAGCGAATTGAAAGATAGAAATATACAATGGATTATTCTCGCGGGCTTTTTATGGAAGATACCAACCTCCCTTATACATGCTTTTCCTGGCAAGATCATCAATATCCATCCGGCTCTTTTACCAAAATACGGCGGAAAGGGCATGTATGGCCATTTTGTACATGAGGCTGTAATTAAAGCCAGAGAAAAAGAAAGCGGTATTACCATACACTATGTAGACGAGCAGTTCGACCACGGCAAACACATCCTGCAGCTTACCTGCCCTGTAGATGAAACAGATACCCCAGAAACCCTGGCGAAAAAGGTACAGGTGCTGGAGCATGCCCATTACCCGGGGGTAATAGCACAATTAATCACAGGATCAACAGAAACCTGAGCTTTTCTTTTTCGTTATGCTCCTATTTTATCTATCCTTTTGGCCAGCTTATGATCTTTTTCTGTAACAACATCTCCCGCATCGTGCGTATTCAACCAAATCTCAACCTTATTGTACACATTGGTCCATAACGGATGGTGGTCCATCTTTTCAGCTTCAAGCGCCACTCTTGTCATAAAAGCAAATGCTTCAGAAAAGTTTTTAAACTCAAATTTTTTATACAGTTGGTTGTTTTCTTCTTTCCACATGGTTTGCAAAGTTTTTGGTTTATCGTTTATGAACACTTTGAAATTTTAAATCTCAAATTTGAGATTTAAAACACCAGGTGCATTTTATTCCTTATCTTTTCTTTCTCCAGCTCAGTGATCAGTTGTACGCCGTGTATATTTTTTATAGACTGCTTCAGGTAATGCATATAATTATCGTGTACATCATCGCCCTTCAGCAGCCATAAAAAGTCGAGGTGCCGGAACTCGGGCAACAGGTATTCTCCTTCAAACTGATTATTGTATATATAATGAACAAGTGAGGTACCTGCTTCTCCATACTCGTATACCGAAAAAAAGTATTGACGATTTTTCTTTGCGAGCTGTATTTCAATATCACTGTTTAAGCGAAAATCGCAGCCCAGACACTGGTTGAGCAACCAGCAAAACCTGTAATCTTTAACCGGCGCAACAATACCGAGTATTTTTGTGTCAGAAAAAAAATCTTCTGCCAGAACGCTATTGTCTATTGTTAGCTTCATCACCAATTACAAATGCCCGTTTGTTGAAAACTGTCGTCTATCAGCATAGAGCTACAAGCAATACAAGAACAAAACACTGCTATACTAATCTGAAAGCGGATAGCCCCTTCCTCACTTCACAAACGTAATGTCAAATTTCAGGTCTTCATTCCCTCTTTTTACATTCACGGTTGTGCTGTCGCCATTTTTAAATTTACTTAAAGCCTGCATATAAGTTTCCAGTGAATTCACAGCGTATTGTCCCAAACGTATCACCACATCTCCTGTTTTTAAACCCGCTTTTTGAGCAGGTCTTCCATCGCTTATACCATCTACCCTAACTCCCGAACCACTGTATGTATAATCGGGCATGATACCAAGCGTAACCGAAAACTTCGCGGTAGTTGTCATTTGCGTTTCTTTTGTTGGAGTAAACGCCAGTTTATCTTTCTTGTTCAAATCTTTTACCAATCCGGCAATATATTTTATGATCTGCAGCTCACCCACGTAATTGATCTTATCCGCATCGTCGGAGGGCTTGTGATAATCCTGGTGCAGTCCTGTAAAGAAAAACAATACCGGGATGTTTTTACGGTAAAAAGAAGTGTGATCGCTCGGGCCGGCGCCACTGGAATCTATCTTAATAGAAAAAGGCAGCCTTTTTTGGTCGTACAATACTTCACTCCATACAGGAGAAGTACCATAGCCGCCAACAGTAAGAATTTTAGCGCTATCACTCAACCTTCCTACCATATCCATATTGATCATATAATTAACCGAAGACAAATCAACAGTTGGGTGCTCTGTAAAATATTTGGAGCCAAACAATCCCAATTCCTCACCCGAAAAAGCGATAAAGAGATAATTATTGTTTTTTGATTTTGATTTGGACAACAATTTGGCCAGTTCTATTACAGCAGCCGTTCCACTGGCATTGTCGTCCGCCCCATTGTGAATTTGCTTTTGTCCATTACGCAGCATCGAATTGCCATCCTCCCCGTATCCCAGGTGGTCGTAATGTGCGCCTATAATTACAGTAGAAGCTGCATTATTATTAATATATCCGATAACGTTATGTCCTGTTCGTTTGCTCTCTCCAATATCTACTTTGAGCTTTATGTCATAAATAGACGATGCATCCCCGAGATAGGTTTCTTTACCCGATTTGGTGAGGTAAATTACCGGTATGGCAAGCAATTCGGATTTATCCTTTTTATTGAACTGTATGTTGTCCTCACCATTCTCACTGTTAAACAGGATCAATGCTGTTGCACCTTTTTGTGCCACTATACCGGCTTCCTTTTTTATATATTCATATATATCAAAATGAGGATTTTTCCGGTTTTCTGCTATCACTGCCTCAATATCTTTAAACCAGGGCGCGCCTCTTTCGGATAATGACGTAGCTACAGGTATTTCAGCCACTGAGGCGTTGGCACTGAAAGCAAGCGGAAAGTAATCTTTTTGCACATTAAGTTCCTTGCCGTTTACTGTAAACAGTGTTGCTTTATTGATCTGTTTCCCATCCTTTATCTCAAAGGATTGCAGGTAGGTGTCCTTGTCACCTTTTGGCGTAAGGTTTGCGGCTTTATACTGACTGATAATAAATTCAGATGCACTCTTTTCACCAGCGGTACCAGCCCGTCTTCCCTCCAGCTTATCATCTGCAAGAAAATGAATAGTGGTTTTAAGGTTTTCAACAATCACCCGGTCTGACTTTCTTAGCCTTTGTGAAAAAACGAAAGCACATTGTGAAGAAAACAGGACGATAAACAGTATTCTTTTCATTGCGGGAAAAAGTTGTGTAGCCATAGCGGCAAAGTTATGATTAGTGATTTTAAATTCTGTATATGTTCATTTTTCATGCCATATTTATACATTTTACCACTCCTTTACCGATTTCGTAACTATATCAATTTGATTTGCACGTATTTTTGCAAATTCCCAAAAACCAGTATTGAAACAACAACAGTTACATATTGCATTGCTCGGAAACCCTAACAGCGGAAAAAGCTCTTTATTTAATGCACTTACGGGATTAAATCAAAAAGTGGGCAATTTTCCAGGGGTTACTGTGGATAAAAAGTCCGGAGAATCTAAAATTTCCGGTGCGCTTACCGCCAATATTATTGATCTGCCGGGTACCTACAGCTTATACCCGCGACGCAGTGATGAATGGGTTGCCTATAATGTGCTGATGAATCCCGGTTCGGCAGAAAACCCGGAATTGTATGTTTTAATTGTAGACGCAAGCAACCTAAAACGCAACCTGCTTTTTGCATCGCAGGTTATAGACCTGAAAAAACCGGTTGTGATAGCGCTTACGATGATGGATATTGCTTCCAAAAAGGGGCTCACGATAGATGTGCAGGGACTGGAAAGAGAGCTTGGCGTGCCGGTAGTACCTGTGAACCCACGCCGGGATAAGGGCATTAATGAACTTAAAAAAGCAGTTGAACAGACCGCCCGGCAATTATACAAACCTCCTGCAAGGAATTTTGTGGAAATGGGCGATTTATCCCAGGGAGCAATAAACGATATAAAAAAAATACTTCCCCATATCAGCGATTATGCCGCAGTTCATTACCTCATCCATCACGAGTCATTTGCATTGGATGCCCCTATGCAGGATACAATTGAGGGGATAGAAAGAAAACACAGCTTTAATCATACCAAGGTACAGGCAGAAGAAATTACACAGCGTTATGCCCGCATCCGCCATATTATGCAACAAACTGTTGTGGAGGCCGATCCCAGGGAAAAACAATTGGCTACCGACAGGTTAGACCGCATTTTGCTGCACCGCTTTTGGGGATATGTAATATTGCTGGCCGTTCTGGCCATTCTTTTTCAAAGCATTTTTTGGCTGGCACAATACCCAATGAATGCCATTGAATGGATATTTGGCGAATGGAGTAACTGGCTGGCTGGCGTATTACCGCAAAACTGGTTTGGCGATTTGATCGTAAACGGCCTGGTGGCAGGGTTGGGCGGAATCATTGTTTTTATACCGCAGATCATGATCCTCTTTGGACTGATCACCATTCTGGAAGACACAGGATATATGGCAAGGATCAGCTTTTTAACGGATAAGCTTATGCGCAAAGTGGGGCTTAACGGAAAAAGCGTAATGCCAATGATCAGCAGTTTTGCCTGTGCGGTACCAGCCATCATGAGCACCCGCAATATTGAAAACAAAAAGGAGCGGCTGCTTACGATTATGGTGGCTCCTTTAATGAGCTGCAGCGCCAGGCTGCCGGTATATATCATTTTAATATCACTGGTTATACCCAATACCTATTACTGGGGCTTTATAAGTTTGCACGGACTGGTAATGACAGGACTTTACCTGCTTGGCGTTGTAATGGCCCTTGTGGTGTCGTATGTAATGAAATGGTTTATCCGCATTAAAGAAAAAAGCTTTTTTATCCTTGAATTACCGGTTTACCGGGCGCCGCGCTGGAAAAACGTGCTTGTGATAATGGTGGAAAAGGCAAAGATCTTCGTATTTGAAGCTGGCAGGGTAATTTTGGTGATCTCCCTTATCCTTTGGGCGTTGAGTACCTACGGCCCTCCAAAAAGAATGGAGGCTGTTGAAACACGGTATGAACAACTGGCTTTGCAGCAGCCAAACAATGTGCAGCATTTAGAAGAAGAAAAAAGAACAGCGCTCCTTGAAAATTCTTATGTAGGCATACTGGGCAGAACCATTGAGCCTGTTATTAAGCCATTGGGATACGATTGGAAGATTGGCATCGCCCTTATTACTTCTTTTGCGGCGCGTGAAGTATTTGTAGGCACAATGGCCACCATTTACAGTGTTGGTGGCAACGCCGATGAAAATGACCTGACACTGAGAGAGAAAATGAAAGCTGCTACATGGACAAACGGGGCAAAAATTTACACACTTCCCGCCGGTGTGTCGCTTATGGTATTTTATGTGTTTGCCATGCAATGCATGAGTACTTTAGCCATCGTGAAACGAGAAACCCGTTCATGGAAATGGCCGCTCATTCAATTGGTATATATGACAGGGCTGGCCTATGTTTTGAGTTTCCTGGCCTACAATTTGTTAAAATAATAATGTTCCCTTCACCCGATTTAGTATCTTGAAGTATGAATTGTAAATTATTATATAAGCTTTTGCCTTTTGTCTTTATTGTTTTTATCTCCTGCTCGGGTCCCGATAAACCAGCCGATATTGACAACACAACAGATTCAACAGATATTTTGGAGCCTGAAACAGTAATGGAACAGCCGGATACCGTGCTTTTTTGGACGGTGGACATAGAACAGAAGCTAAAAACGAGAGTATATAAAGATACAATGACCATTACCGAACCGCAAAGCATTGTTAATGGTATTAATTCCATTTACCCTTCTATACGCCTGGAGTTTCTTAAGGTTTCCGGGGATACGGTATATGCGCACATTGACAGTTCCTTTACGTTTGCCAACGATATGGGCTCTTTTGGCGCATCTGAATATATTTCAACTGTTGTGCTTAACCTTACCATGCTTCCCGGTATTAATTATATAAATCTCGATTTCGCGGAAGGCAGTCATGCTACTCCCGGTGTATTTTCCAAAACCAGTTATACCGGTTACAAGGAAAAGGAAGACTAAAAGAAAAAAGTGTATCGCATAAAAAGTTTTATGCCTGTAGCAAAATAGTATCCCCTGAAACTTGCTTTTGTTTTTGATCGCCCGTTGTTTCAGGCCCTGCATATAAATTGGATCTACCTGTTATAGTCTTATGCACGGAGCCGGCGCTACGCTGATAATGCATTATAAATGCCTGCCTGTGCCAATCACTAAAATAAAAGACACTCCTGCTCAAAAAAGCATTTTATTATCCCAAATTGTTTGTACCTTATAAGAGTAAAAGCTTTAGTCTGGAAAAAGTTGAAACGTTGGCCTGATATTTTTCTCCTCTGAAACATAAAACCGCCTGTATTGTTTCCCTCCTGCCCTAACAATACGACAAAGAAATACCTCTGCTACCGGAAATTTTGCGTTACAGCACACTATGCAAATGCTTAAGTTATATTAAACCAATCAATGCTGTTATTACAAGTCCGTGCAATATTATGGAATAGGATAAACTGCAGAAAAATAGCTAAGGAATTAGCAATCAATTTTAATTGTCCTATAAATGGTTCTTATGCCAAAGGAATATGCATCTGAAATCAAGGTAAGTTATTTTCTTACTGACGTCAATAATGGGAGAATTGACCTTACAAAAATGGAGGATAGGTTCACCATTTTTCTTGATGAAAAAAATGCCTCCAAAAGGGAGGAACAATTGAACATCGTTTTAAAAATTGTATTTAAACAGACTGTTCCCGAAAAGAATACATGTAAGCCATCGGGTAAAACAATTTATACAGGTAATGAAATTGATGTAAAGGAAGTGTCGGGGTCTGTTTATAAAGTAGTATACAAGCGCCCGAATACTATTTCAGTTATGGATGAGGCTATGGATCAGATAAGAAAAGATAGCATAATAGCGCATCATGCTTATAATCCGGCAGGAGACGAACACACGGTTTACTACCTCTCTAACAGGATCATGATCGGATTCGTAAACACCTCTTCAATCAATGAGAGAAACGAATTGTGCAAAGCTTATAAGTTGAAAATACCCGGAGATAAACTATCTAATAATATGATAGTAGTGGAAGTTACTTTGGATAGCGGAGAAAATCCGGTTAAAGTGGCGAATAAGATTGCATTAGAAAGTATTGTTGAAACAGCAGAGCCCAGCTTAATATACAGGATAAATGCATGCGGTCCCGAACAGGAAAACGACTTGTTTATCCCCAGGGATAAATTTTTTGATAAACAGTGGCATCTTGAATCAAGGGATGAAAATGGTAAAATGATAAAAGATGCAGATGTAAATGCCATAGAAGCATGGAAAATACTGAAGGGCGGGGGTGATAAAGATATTACCGTAGCCATAATGGACCAAAATTTCTTTGTTACACATCCGGATTTGAACAATAGGTTATTGAATGGATTCAACAAATTTGATTTCGTTACGCCGGATGAACCCTTTCCACAACCGTTAAGCGATATGGGATTTGGGGACCATGGTACAAAATGCGCGGGGATAGCTGTTGCCGAAAAAAATAATAGCGGTGTTGTAGGAATAGCTTATAACTGTACATTTCTTCCGGTTAGGGTTCCGGATAGTGCCGAAGATGATATACTGGCAGATTATTTTGAAAAAGTAGGAGAAAAAGCAAATATAATTTCTTGCAGTTGGTCGGTAGAACCTGTTTTTGACAGGGCGAATTCAAGATTATCCGCAACATTAAAAAAATTAGCGGAATCCGGTGGTCCGGCAAAAAAAGGATGCATTATTTGTTTTGCGGCGGGTAATTACAATGTACCTGTGAATGAAAAACTGGAATTTCCTTTGTCTTTTTTTGATTCACAAGGCGATAAACAAGAGGTAGGAGGAGGGAGGCGCATCAAAAATCCATATGCATCTCATCCTGATGTAATTGCAGTAGCGGCCTCAACCAGTTTAAATACAAAAGCTGCCTATAGTAATTATGGAAAAGAGATCAGCGTATGCGCCCCAAGCGGTAATTTTTTGCCAGAAAATGGTTTTGATACATTAGAAGGGGAAGGGATATTTACTACTGCTACCAAAGGGAATATTGAAAGAATATATACGAATAAATTTGCCGGCACTTCAAGTTCGACTCCTCTTGTTGCCGGGCTGGCGGCGCTCATTCTATCAGCCAATAAAAATTTAACAGCCCGCATGGTCAAGCATATCATGGAAATAACCGCGGATAAAATAGGCGATGAAGATCCGGAAGTTGTCCGGAGTGAGGGGAGATATGTTGAAACAGAAAAAGGTCTACACTCCAATTGGTTCGGGTATGGCAAGATAAACGCCGCGAGAGCCGTGAAGTTGGCCCTGGTTCTGAATAAGTTTGAAGAAATAAACAAAGATTTCAAAACCACGCAGGAAGAATATGACAAATTGAAAATTGAGCTGGCTACCCATCTGGAGAAATTTCAAAAGTTGATATAGATTTTAAAGCGCAGTTTAATCAGATCATAACCATTAAAAATAAAACATAGCAACATATGGAAGTATTTTTAATGAATAAAGCTAAAACTGGAGAAAGAAAATCACGTATAATTTTTTCTATTATCTAACAACTAAAAGCAGTTATTTATGCCAACTTTACC
>CAMPJQ010000006.1 GCA_946886925.1 uncultured Terrimonas sp. | reverse complement strand
TTCTTGTATCTATTGGTGTTGCTATGAGTGTGCTGGCTCAGGATTCTCTGAGGGTAGACAGTATGATCTTATCCAATAGAAGCGGACTGGAGAATATTTTACAGGGAAGTGTAGCCGGATTAAGAGTAAAAAGCTGGTCGGGTACGGCTGGCGCCCAATCTACTCTGAATTTACGCGGATTAAGCCTGGATCCTACGGATCAATCTACCATGCCCCTGATCCTCATTAACGGTATGCCTATGCTGGCCGGTCCCTCCAATGTAACCGGGATCAATCCACTCACTTATTTTTCTTCTGAACAAATCGAACGCATAGAAGTAATCAAAGACATTGACCGCCTCGCCGCTTATGGCGTGCAGGCACCTAACGGGGCGCTCAATATTATTATGAAAGAAGGAAAGCCCGGATCCATTCATGTTCGGGCCAACGCCTATGCCGGAGTTAATTTCCTGCAAAACATGGACTACAAGCGGGATGCCTTCTACAACTTCAATACCATGGGCCGCAGGGCGGTGTATGGTGATGGCAGCATGGTGCACGGGCAAACCCTGCTGGTAGACGGCGCTGGCAGTTACGGCTCCTACCTTTTTGGGCTAACAAATCACCAGGATAAAGGCATTATAAAAAGTACCGGGTTTGGAAGCCAGTCCTTATTTCTGAATGCGAAATACAATATTACCGACCGCTTCACCGCTCACTTCTATAATAATATGGCACTCGCCAACCGGGACGGACGTTATGCCGGAGAATACAACCGCGATTTAACCCTTCCAGTGGTTGGCGATGAGGAGTTTTTTATGGATAAGAACCGAAACCTCGGGTTGATGTCCTCTATGGGATTGTCCTATCTTGCAGGGAGCAACGTTACCATCCGCTCCGTGGCAGGTCTGTCTTACGAAGGCGCCAGCCGGGATGTATATGTCCCTTCCAACCTGCTCGACAAAGATATTTATGCTTCAAGCGCTACCTACAAACGGCAATTGATCACCTGGAACACTTCTGTAAACTGGCTGCATGAATTTTCCGATGCACTGCAAATGGATATGACGCTCGGCAATGAGTTCAGAAGTACAGATAACCGGCTCACTTCGGCCAACGGACAACGCAGTTTGGAAAACGGCGGGTCGGATTTTGTGAAAGTGGTCACAGGCTACAATGCCAGTCAAATGGTGGCATTATCGAATCATGATCTGGAAAAACTGGTATCCTTTTACGGAACCTGGAAATTCAAGTATAAAAATGATTTGGACGTCAACCTGGTGGGCCGTGCCGATGGCAGCTCTTTATACGACAAAAAATGGGCCTTTTACCCGGCGCTTGGTGTTCACTATAATCTGAAAACCAGCCTGAACATACCTGTAAAGCTCAACGCAGGCATTGGAAAAACGGGTGTGCTGAGCAGACCGGAAGTATACCGCGGACAATTAGATGCATACGGAGATTATTATGGCGGCAATTACCTGGGCATAGGAGAATTGTATCCAGCCTTCACCGGCGCCAAAAGCATTGACGTAACCCAGATTGATGCCGGTATAACGGTTGCGCTCGGTTCAGTGCTGGATCTCTCCGTAAATTACTTTAATAAAACCTACACCGATTTCACCTATCAACGGTACGAACCCAATATCAGTGGCATTGACTATAAATACGAAACCGGTGGCAAACTCGCATTATCCGGTGTTGAAGTAACGCTCGATGGCCATTGGATACAATCCACCCATTTTTCGTGGGCAAGCAACCTGAACATTGCGTTCTACCGCAACAAAATAAAATCATTGCCCGGGGATATTGAGAATACCAGCCTCGCCCACCTTGGCGCGGTGTCGGGCGCCCCGGTTACTTCGCTCGTAGCCTGGCAGGGCAGTACAGAAAAAAGCATTGGCAACAGTGATCCGGAGGCTTTTGGCGGGTTTACCAATACATTGCGGTATCGTAATATTTCTGCCACCTTCATACTCTCCTACGCTTGGGGAGCAGATATTGCAGCAGCGTCTTTCAACAGCCGCTATGATGCAGAAATGGTCAATTATGAATTTCCGGTAAAAAGCGCCGAAACGCCCTATTACTTAATCAATAAGGGAAGCAACGGCCGTACCGTTTACCAGGGGATCAGAACCATTGAAGATGGCAGTTTTGTGCGCCTGAGCAGGGCTGCGGTTTCCTGGCATTTCAACTCGATATCTAAAAAAGTGGAAGCATTAAGCGATATGGAAGTATTTATTCGCGGCGACAACCTGTTTACCCTTTCCCGGTACAGTGGTATCAACCCGGAAGAGAATATTACGGGTAGCCGCCGATATGATCTGATGTATACCGGCACACCATTGCCTGCTTCTGCAGCGCTGGGTATTAAAGTGGTTTTTTAAGAATGATATCATGCAAAAAATGAAGTACATCAACGAAATGAAACAATGTATGAAACATTCGAAGTTCATATTAATAATGGCTATAGTCCTTCTTGGTTCCTGCCGTAAGAGTCTTACGGTGCCGCAGGAAAACAGCACAGTGGAAGACGGCTATTATGAATCTGCGCAACGCATCCAGCAGGCAGTGATCGGAGGATATGTAGACCTGAGGAGAGCCTTGTTGGCCAACTATGCATGGATGATGTATGGCGAGGCCAGGGCGGGGGACCTGAAGGTAGCGGTGGCTTTTCAGCAACGGGTGGCCAACCAGGAACTGACAGCCGCGGATCAAAATTTGGCACAACTTTCAGACTGGGGATATTTTTATGACGTGATTAAAGATGCCAACGATCTGCTGGACATTATAGACCAGGCAGAAGAGGGCGTGCTGAGCAGCTACCAGCAAAACGTATACCGGGGTGAAGCGCTGGCGCTTAAATCTATGGCCTATTTTTACGTAGCCCGGATCTGGGGATCAGTGCCATCAGGCGAAAAAAACAATTTTGGCACGCGTCTTTCCAGCGAAGAAGCGATTAACCAGGCGATGACATGGGCAACAGAAGCACAGAAACTCCTGCCCTGGATTTTGCTCAATGACGATGGCATCGAAAGTGCTGCATTAACGGCAGTGCGTTTTAACAAAACCGCTGTAACATCACTGCTGGCGCAGGAAGCGCTGTGGCTCGGCAACGGGCAGAGCGCCTACGATATACTGACCAATACTTTTACCAGCAATACAACAGACAGTCTGTCGGGTTTTGGGCTTGCGATCGGTGAAGACCGCCGCACCGAGATTCCACAAACGCCATTGAGCGCAAGTATGCTAAGCATGCCCCTGGAAACATTTAATGCTGTTTATCCGGACGGTGATGCGCGCCGTACAGGTATGTTTAATATTTCCGGCAATACCGCCACGCTGATCGTTGGGGATGCCAGTAAGGTAGAGCTGTTGCCGGTTCGCGAGATCGATTTGTTGTTTGCAGAAGCTGCCTGGCGTTCAGAGCGGCCGGAGGAGGCCAAAGAGTGGCTTATCAGCGCAGCGAGCGGCGCCACAGAAGACTACAGCGCTTTAACGGAAGAGACATTCGGGGACGCACTGCTGCTGGAAAGGCAACGTATGCTGGTGGGCACCGGGCAACGCATGTTTGACCTGATCCGGTTTGGTGAAGTTCCCTCCTACATACCCGCATTTACGGAAGATGATGTTGCAAAAGGCGCTGCCTATTGGCCGTTGTCGGCCAACAGCATCGGGGGCAATGGATGGAGCCAGAACACTTATTGGGCAGTTCCTTAATGGAGTATATAAAAAATTGAACTGAAAAAACAAATGTAATGAAGGCATTAATGAAAGGGGCCAGTTTGCTTTTTGCTGTACTGATGCTGTCTGTAGCCGGTATTGCGCAATCCGTAATGAACGGCAAGGTCAGCGATTCCGATGGCAAGCCGATCGTGGGCGCTTCCGTGGGGATCAAAGGTAAAACTGCCGGCGCCACCACCGATGCTGCAGGACGTTTCCGGTTGCGGATGAGCGTGGGCGATACACTGGTGCTTTCATCCATAGGTTTTGAAACCCGGGAAATCGTGTTCAGAAAAGCGTCTGATCTGACGGTCAAACTGGCTGAGGAAAATAAAATCCTGAGCGATGTTGTGGTAACGGGTTATAAAAGCCAGTCAAAAACGGAAATTACGGGATCTGTTTCCACCATTAAAATGGATAAGATAACAGAAGGACAGGCAGCAGAATCTTTTAGCTCCCTGCTGCAGGGCAAGGTAGCCGGTGTAAACATCCAGTTGAATTCCGGGGAGCCGGGTGCTACACCTGCCATCATCATCAGGGGGCTGGCTGCTGTAAGCCGTGGTGATGCTTCTGCCATTTCTGAACCTTTATATGTTATTGACGGTATACCCATCATTTCAAAAATGAGCAGCGAGTTTGCTGTTACCAGTACCAATGTGCTTGCAGACCTCAACCCCAGCGATATCGAAGATGTGGTAGTGCTCAAAGATGCTTCTGCTGCGGCCATTTACGGTTCGAGGGCAGCAAACGGGGTGATCCTGATCACTACCAAAAAAGGGAAAAGAGGTGCGCCACAGATCAATTTCAATATCCGTACCGGTGTAAATTTTGTACCGCAACTCAGGGATGTGGCCGCCGGTATAAAAGAGCGGGAGCAGGTTAAAAGCCTCTATGATCAGTATGCACCCTATGGCATATCTATGCCGGCGATGTACACAGATATTACCAACCCGTTCTACAACAACTCATCCGACTGGCAGGGCTATTTGTATAATACTTCTGTTACCCAGGATTACGGCGCCTCCATTCGGGGGGCCGGCGATTTTGGCCAATACAGCATCAGCATGGGTTATATGGACAGCAAAGGCATTTTGTTCAATACAGGCTTCAAACGCTACAGCCTCATGGCCAGTACCAGCTTCAATGCCTTACAAAATAAGCTGATCATCAACAATACACTGGCTGTTTCACGTACAGACCAGGGCAGGAACCCCGACGGACTTTCTACCACATACTCTTCCCTGCTTCCGCTGCCGGACAATCCGTTGGTGAAAGATGCGGAAGTATACCAGCCGGGACATCTTTCGAACCTCAATGACCGCGTACGTTTCAGTTCCGATGCTACCCTCAATCTCGCCCGCAACGTGGCCTATAAAGCCAGTCTCAGCCTGGAATATCTGCGGGCTATGCAGGATAATTATTCTGAATCCCGGCGTACCCTCAGAGCAACCAACCTCAGCGCCGCCGGTGAAAATCAAAACTTCCTTTTCCAGAATACGGTTACTTATACCCCTAAGTTTGGCGACGGTCACAGCCTGAGCGTTTTACTGGGTCAAAGTATGGAAAAAACAGAGGCAAAAATAACTACAGTCAGCAGTGTAAGTGCAGCACCCACATTATCGCAAACAGTGAATTGGCCACAAGGCAACAGCATCGGATCCAGCAATTACGGCGCCAGCACCATCATGTCATATTTCAGCCGCATTGATTATAATTTTCAGCAAAAATACCTGCTGGGTGCTTCCATCCGAACAGACGGATCCTCCAAGTTCGGCAAAGCCAACCGCTGGGGTGTATTTCCGTCTATTTCGGCAGGCTGGAATTTCTATAAGGAAGATCTTTTTGCTAACGCAGGCTGGCTGTCGAGCGGTAAGATCCGTGGTAGCTATGGACTGTCCGGCACCACCTGGGACAATAACTACCTGGCGCTGGGGATCATGGACGGCGGCGAACTGGACCAGTATAATTCTTTGATCCAGGTTGCTTATGGAGGTATTTCAGGATTCACGCCCACATGGCTTGATGGGTTTAAGAATGACAATCTTACCTGGGTTAAAACCAACATGGCCAACCTGGGTATAGACTTATCCTTATTCAAAGGAAAGGTGGAGGTTATTTTTGATGCCTATGAAAAGTTAACCAAAGGGTTGCTGTTGTCTACCTCCCTGCCCACCACTTCGGGCTATAACGAAGTGTACCGCAATGCGGCAGATGTGCTGAATCGTGGACTGGAGTTTACCGTTAATACCAACCTGAGATTTGGCAAGGATTTTACCTGGAGCACCAACCTGAATTTTGCCTATAACAAAAACAGGGTCACCAGGCTCCCGGATGGCAACGCCGATATCATTAAAACGAGCACTTCCGGGCAGGACTTTGGCTCCATTATCCGTGTAGGCGTTCCGCTCAACGGTTTCTTCTTCTATGAATCGCAGGGCATTTACCAGGCAGAAAATCAGCTTCCGGTAGATCCCAAAACCGGGAAAAAACTGGTGGGATTGCAGAGTAAGAACCTGCAGGTAGGCGATCGTAATTTCAAAGATCAAAACGGCGATTACAAGATAGATGTTGCAGACCGTGTGTATTCAGGCGATCCGAATCCCAAATGGAACGGGGGGTGGACCAATGACTTCACCTATAAAGGGTTTAGCCTTAACCTGGTCTCTACTTTTGTGATCGGCAGGGATATTGTCAATACCGCATTGCTTGATCGTCTCAAGCTGGGTAAGGACTTTGCGGGAAGCTCTTCTTTGCCCAATTTTGATGAATATGCCATTTGGCAAAAAAGCGGTGATAATGCGAGGTATCCTGCCCTCAATCCCTGGAGCGATGCAACACAGGTGATCAATTATGATTCGGAGTATATAGAAGACGGTTCTTATTTCAAGATCAGGTCTGCCACGCTGTCTTACACCTTCAGTAAGAAGGTTATGGATCGGCTTCCTTTTGAAAGATTGCGGGTGTATGTTACCGCAGACAACCTGGTGACCTTTCAAAAATACAGCGGACCCGATGCGGAACTGGTGACCATTGACGGTTTTGATATGTCGGGAGGGTATCCCATGCGAAGGATGTTGTTGTTTGGCGCATCCATTTCGCTATAAAAGAATATGATCATTGATACAGATAATTAAAATGAAGCCGGTTGAAGATGAAACGAAGCATGACAATTTTTTTCAGGATATGCAGGCGTGGTTCCCTGCCCGTCAGGCCGTCGGACATTCGGCTATTGAAACATAAAAGATATACGAATGAAAAATAAATATATCATTATCGGTTGTGTATGGCTTATAGCCGTTTTGGGACAGTCGTGCAAAAAATGGCTGGACGAGTTGCCGATCAATACCGTAACAGAAGACCAGGCCTGGAAAACAGGGTCCGATGCGGAAGGTGCGGTGGCAGCGGGATTTGCGATCTTCCGCAGGGCACTGTCGGGGTTAACCAAGGACGACACGCCGGCAACGACCCGCAATGGCTCCTGGGGCGATTATTATTTCTGGGGTGATGCGCGCTCGGGTGACTGGATCACGCCGAATGATGACGGCGACTGGCGGGCCACCTTTGAAAACCATCTGCTCCAGCGAACAGAACTGGAACCTATGACCAACTGGAGGCTTTTTTACAGAGCCATTGAACAGTGCAACCTGGTACTGGAAAAAATTCCTTCTATCACTGACGGGCTTACAGCAGAACGAAAAAAACAGTTGATGGCAGAAGCCCGTTTTTTAAGGGCATTGGCACATTTCTATGCTGCGCGAATCTGGGGAGATGTTCCTATTAACCTGGAAGCGCGTAATGTGAAGCCACTGGGCAGAGAGCCCCTCAATGCCGTGATGCAGATGGTGGTGGAAGAAGCGGATATCGTTATACCCGATCTGCCCTGGAGATATGAAGGCACCATCAAAGAGTCTATGTCGAGAGGTACAAAAGGTGCGGCCCTTGCGATGAAAGCCCATGCGCTGATGTGGTTGAAAGATTACCAGGGCGCTTCTGATGCCATGAAAGAGATCATCAATTCAAATGTATTTAAGCTGGTACCGATAGACCAGTTCCGGAATTTATTTGATGCCGGGGAGTCTGAGGAAGTGATCTTAGAAATGTATTATGATATCAAGAAAGGAGAATATGCCGATTACTACGGGCATATTATGACCTATTATCTCACCAATCCCTATACCAGCAGGAGCAATTTAACGCTGGCCGTACCGAGGTCAAGAATATTGGAGATATATCCGGATTATGCCAGAGACGGCTCGGACAAAAGAGTACCTGCATTTTTTCAAAGCATTGATTTTTCGGTAAGCGCCAGTGAACTGAGGCCCGTATTAGCCGATCCGCTGGCCAATGGCGAAAGAGCCATCATGTTCGCCAAATTCAGGAAGGTGAAAGACCGCAGTTACAGTTTGATGGAGGGGCCGGTTCCCGTTTTCCGGTATGCGGATATACTGCTCCTGAAGGCTGAAGCTGATGCAAGGCTGGGCAACGTTGCTGATGCACTTGCCAACCTGAATGCGATACGTACCCGCGCAGGGATCCCTGAGTTTACAAGAGATGATCAGCCTATCGTTATAGAAGAAGTGCTGGAAGAAAGACGGAGAGAACTGATTGGTGAGTTTCAGCGCGTGTACGACCTGGTTCGCGTGGGGCGCTTGCACGAATTCAATCCGTACGTCACAGCCCAGGGAGAAAAGGATGGCGCCGGGTTTTTCCCCGTAAGTGACGAAGCTTTTGCCAACAATCCGAATATGGAACAAACGTATTACTGGCAGTTCAACCAGTAGGGGAATTGAAGGTGAGAAGTGAGAAGTGAAACCTGAAAGCTCAAGACTAATAGCTCAAGTAAAAAATACAAAAGACAACGAATGAAACGGAGCATGACAAATTTTATCACACAGGCGAATGTATATGCGGAGTTCCATTCGACCAATAAAAATTCAAAAGATAACGAATGAAATTAATAATCGCAATAGCGCTTGTAAGTGTGGTGTTTACTACCGGATGCAGCAAGGATTATTTTGCGGATGGCGGCACGTTGAATCCTGATGAAGCAACGAACCTCGGAATGTCCACTATGGATTACCTGAAAAGCCGCCCTGACGTGTTTGACACGTTAACCGCGCTGATAACCCTCACCGGGCTTGAAGCGGCTGTGAATGCCAATGGATCCACGTTCCTGGCGCCGAAGGATTATTCCATTCATAATTTTTTTAACCTGGTATACCCGGATCCGGAAAAGCGGCCCAAAACCTTCAGTGGGATCACCGATGAGGAAATGGAAGCGATCGCAAAAATTTTGAAGAACTATATCATTCCGGATAAACAGATCCTGCGCAACGAGCTGAATAAGACGTATAGCTATGACACTACTTACGGAGGCGTTAAAGCGCGTTTTAATATCGTACAGGATGATTACCTGGGCAATCTGAATATGGGGGCCAGGTATATAATCTTTTCACTCAACCTGGGATTCCCGGGCGGAGCAGAAACGTATCAGTCTGTTCAGGTAGAGACCGCAGACCTGCGCTCAACGAACGGCGTAGTGCATGTGCTCGCTGCTGATTCACACATTTTTGGATTTAATTAGGTAAGAGATGACATACAACAATAAGGTATTTCAGTTTTTGATGGTGGTACTGGGAAGTACCATACTGTTTACAGGTGCCTGTACCAAAATTCCGCAGGAAGGAAGCATCGCTCCGGATATTACCTATAAAAACAGGAAACAGTATGCGATCTCAGGATTGCAGTTAAATATCGGGAGTTTTCAGTCTTCCACTTCCACGCTGCCCCTGAAGTTTGAAATTGTTGAGATCCGGGAGCCCGGTGGCAAACCTGTAAGCGCATTGACGGACGAAATTCCTGTTATCCGTTATAGTGAAGCCATTGTTGGCGATGAAAGTGCCGAAGAGCTGGCGCTGAAGGCGGATACAGTAATGGTTCCTGCTGTTGCCATCAACGAGTATACCGGTGTGTTGGAAATACAGGAAGGAAATAAAATTCCCGCGGGGGAGTACCATTTTGATATACAGGTATCAAATAAATCGGGCATCAGGCTGTTAACAGACGCCCTTGTGGTGGAATTTAAAGAAACGGATGTACTATCCTGGTCGCCGGGTATGGCCAAACAGCCTGAAATTGAGCGCGTAGGCGATGAGCCGAATCAAATTCGTTTTGTGGCATATCTCGATGGCCAAGCGCTTCCGGGTGACTATATTGACTTTACCAAAGACCGCGCTGCGGGATTCAAGGGCACTTTTGTGGATGACACCAATGACGGTGAAATATGGAATGTGAACTTCCCGGTAAAGCAGGCGGATACCTACGCTACATGGAAAATAGTAACCGAAGTGGGTGGCGTGGAGCAGGTGAGTTATGAAGCCTACAATTTCAATTTTGTAATAGGCATTCCGGGCAGTTATGTAGTTCGGTTATACAAATAAAAAAATAAAAGATATGCGGATAAACTGCTTTTTTAAATATGCCTGCCTGGTAATGGCGGTTTTGCTTACACAGGGCGGTTTGGCTTCTGCTCAAACGAAAGCCAAAAAGATACTGGTGATTGGAGTTGATGGCATTATCAACACCGCCATTGATTATGCGGCTACGCCGGGCATCGGCGCCCTCAAAGCCAACGCTTCCTACAGCATGAGTGGTTATGGCGGCGTACCCGCCTATACCAGTTCCGGCTGGTCTACCATGCTCACCGGCGTATCCTCCGATAAGCATGGCGTAACCGTTAATGAATCGTTTTTGGAAAACAATTTTACGCAGTACCCATCAGTGGTGAGCCGCATGAAGGCAGCACGCTCTTCCCTGGTAGTGGCCTCGGTTGTACGCACACCTGAAATAAACACTTTACTCAACGCATCTGCCGACCAGAAGTTTCAATTTAACACAGACGAGGAAGTTTATAGCAAATCGGTGGAACTACTGAAGCAGGCAGATATGGGTGCGGTCTTCGTTCAGTTCAGCAGCCCCGCCGATGTAGGAAAGGAAGTGGGGTTCCAGTTGCGGCAGGCGCGGTACGTATTGGCCATCCAGAAGATTGATGAATACGTGGCAGGGTTACATGCGGCTATTCAATCCCGTGCGGACTATGCCAGTGAAGACTGGAATATTTTCCTGGCTTCCACGCACGGTGGAACAGAATCCGGAGTGCCGCAAAGCACTACACCGGAAGAAATCAATGTGCCCGTCATTTTATCGGGTGCTGAAATGGACAAAAAAGAATTGATTGGTACAGCACTGGCTCCCCGTGAAAATGCGGATAATATTTTGACGATAAATAAAGCCGCATCAGGCGACAAAACCTATGTTCGTATTCCCATCAAGGGAACTCCTTTGCAGGGGATGAACAAGTTTACGATCGAATTTTGGGCGAAAGCAGGCGCAAATTCCAGTGATCCCTCCATCATAGGAGATAAGAATTGGGACTCGGGAGGCAATCCCGGCTTTACCATCTGCAGAAGCGGATCAACATGGAAGATCAACATTGCAAACCAAAAATCGGAACGTTACGATATTGGTTCCTCCAAACCGCTGGAAGACGGCAACTGGCACCACATTGCCGTTGCATTTGATAAAACAAAACTCTGCACAATATACCAGGATGGGGAAAAAGTAAATGAGTCGGTGCTTACCTACAAGGATGCAGACAATATGGCCTCGCCTCTTGATTACCTTTGTCTGGCACAGGAGGGAACGCAAAACTATAGCGGCGGATCGCCAAACTGGGCAGGTTCTTTCAATGAAGTAAGAATATGGACAGATGTACTTTCCGCCACAACCATCAAAAACTACATGTACCTCCGCAATATTGAAAACAGCAACCATCCCAATATAGCTTCCCTGAACCTGTACCTGAAGATGGATGAAGTGAGAGGCTCTGTTATCAAAGATTACAGTGGTAAAGGGCATGATGGTGAACTGGTGGGCAATGCCACCGAACGTCATCCTTATTACCCGATAGGACTCACAGATGTTGCCGTGAATATATTGAGTCATTTTGGAATTCGTCCGGATGCCGGCTGGGGCCTCGAAGGAACCGTGCTGAAATCAAATGTGCCTTACCGTTTATTTAAAGTGCCCAGATAAAAAATAATAGTGTCATGAGACTGAATTTTAAATTGTTTTTAGTGCTGCTAGTTGCAGGTATTGCAGGATCAGCTTCCTGTACAAAGGACAAATTGCGGCATGAAGCGTTGGATCCGGAACAACTGGTCTCCGGTCGGCTGGCCGGTACCTGGGCAAATCCCGGTAATATTGTTACGCCCGATAATGTTCCGCCCGAAGTGTTTGGAACGATGCGCCTGGTGTTCACCACGGATGCTTCCGGCAATCCATCGCAGTTCCTGGCACAAAATTGCCCGATCATATTTGGCAATGCCGGCACCGGCACCTGGACGATTACGGGTACCCAGGACAGCGCCCTGGTAAATGTAGCGGGCGTTGAGCCGTTGGATGAATTTAGCGTAAAAGTTACGGGATCTACGCTAACGCTATCGTTTTACATGGGCTGGGAGAATACCGATACCCAGGCAACAGGAAAAGGGGATTTCCAGGTAACACTCACCCGTCAGTAACAAGGGAGATGAGCTCTTTTAGCCCATAGATCATAAGCAGCCGCCCATGCGGCCAATTTAAACAAATCAAAAAATGTTCGGATGAAAAAAAATAATAAGGTATTTGTTTCGCTGTTATCAGTGGCAGTGGCGGGTATTGTGCTGGTTGTATCGTGTAAAGAAAAGTTCGACCATACCATTGATACGGCTAACCCGGTTGTGGTTAGCTATAACCCGGCTTCGGGAGTTGAAGGCGTTGCGGTTAATAGTAACCTGATGCTGACCTTCAGTGAAAATGTAAAAAAAGGAAGTGGCGAAGTACTGATTATAGGCGCCTCCGATACCATACGTATTCATGTGGAGTCGGACGCCGTAACAATAGATAAAGACATGCGCGTGGTTACCATTGATCCGCCGGCTGATCTGGAAGCAGATGAGTTGTATACCGTTACGCTGGAAGCAGGAACCTTTACCGACCTGTTGGATAATCAGTATATGGGCGTATCGTCCGGATCATCATGGACCTTTAAAACCGTTGGTACCAGTGGCCTGGCGTTGAGTGCCATCAACCCACTGCCCGGCAGCACAGACGCATCCCTGTTTACGCTGGAACTGACTTTTTCTGTTGATGTACAAAAAGGAACTGGTAATATCAGTGTGTTTAAAAGCGATGGAGACGCGAAGGTAGCTGAAATCCCCGTTAGCGGTCAATCCGTATCCATTGATGGTAAAACGGTAACCGTGATGCTGGGAACGCCGCTTGAATTTGGCACCGCTTATTATGTGCTCGCCGATGCAGGCAGTATCGTGGATGCCGGTGGCAAAGCTTTCGAAGGCTTTTTAACGCCTGCTTCCTGGAGTTTTACCACCACCGGGGGAAGCGGTAACAACCTGCTGGTATATCTGCCAATGGACAATGACCTGGCTGACGTAAGCGGCAACCGCTTTGACGCCATGCAGGGATCAAAGGCCTCTGCTAAAGTTGGTTTTGTAACCGATCCGGTACGGGGAAGGGTGGCATCATTTGTTGCAGGTTCCTATGCAGTACTCCCGAAACACGATTTGTTAAGGCCCTCTCTCACACAAAGTTTCAGTTTCAGCTTCTGGACCAAACTGGTAGGCATCGGTTCAGATCCTGTGCTGTTCGGTAATTCCGACTGGGACAGTGGCGGTAACCCCGGCTTTATATTTGCTACTGATGATGGCGATACTTATACCGGACCAGGATCACCCGGCAAGGGCTGGCTGGTAAAGGTTGCCACCAAGGATGAAGCGGGCGCAGGTGCCCGTATGGACTGGAGAGCAAATGAAATGATACCTCAGGCGCCTGCAATAGCAGATAATCAGTGGCATATGGCAACCGTTGTTTTTGATGAGGAAGCCAAACTGCTGCATGTGTATATTGACGGAAAAGAGTATACCAAAGCAACTCCTTTTGATCTCAGCATTTTGAATGGACCAATATGGGACGGGCCAAATGATTACCCTTTCACCATCTGGGAAGATGGAACAGGAATCTATAACGCAGGAAGTGATACAAGGAAAACACTCAGTGGATTTGTGGATGATGTGAGGATTTATACCAAAGCATTGAGCGCTGAGGAAGTAAACGGTATTTATATAGCCGATCAGAAATAATATTGAAAAGCAGGCATGATAATCCATTTGGGATTGGCAACATGATGCAGAAAGTTTACCGGAGCGTTTCGGTAAACTTTTTTTTATCAGGGTTTGCCGGGCGGATAAGAAATGATGTGCGGGATCCGTCAACAATGGAAGCTGCGATTTTGTTGCGCCCGGTACTTCACTGATGCATTTTCGGTAATTTCCATATGTGCGAATGTTTATCCCGAATTTTCCCTAATTTACCTTCATGAACAACAACCCTTACACCGCTGTATGTTTTGGAGAAGTTTTGTGGGATATCCTTCCGCATGCGAAGCTTCCGGGAGGCGCTCCAATGAATGTGGCCTATCACCTTAACAGGTTGCAGGTGCCTGCAGCAATGATCAGCAGAACAGGAAATGATTCTCTGGCAGAAGAATTGCTGCAATTTATTTCGTCGAGAGGGCTGGATACATCGTTTATTCAAAAGGATGATATATATGATACAGGTACCGTGCTGGCAACATTGGATGGTAACAATGTAAGCTACGAGATCCTGCAGCCGGTAGCATGGGATTTCATCCAATACAGCATGCACGTGCAAAAACTGGTGTCGCTGGCAAAGTATTTTATTTTTGGCAGTCTTGTGGCCAGGAATGAAAAATCGGCACAAACGCTTTTTGAGTTATTGGAAACCGCCCCGTACAAGGTTTTAGATATCAACCTGCGAACACCACATTATGAAAGAAAGACGTTAGAATACCTGATGCGACATGCCGATATGCTGAAGCTGAACAGCGATGAGCTGCAATTGCTCGGCGAATGGTACGGTCTCGGGGGCAGCGAGAATGAGCAGATGCAGACGTTACAGCAAAAATTTCACTTGAATACGATCATCACCACCCGCGGGGATAAGGGCGCGGCGGTTTTACACGATGGCGTTTATTACGAACACCCCGGTTTTACCGTAAAGGTTGCCGATACCATTGGAAGCGGCGATGCTTTTTTGGCCGGATTTATTTCACGGTTCATGCTTCAGCCGGTTATACCGGAAGCGTTAGACTTTGCCTGTAAAATGGGTGCTTTCGTAGCCGGCCGGCATGGAGCCTGTCCTGATTATAATCCTGCAGAGGTGACCTTATTGGGCCAATTTACATGACGTTCATACTTTAAATACAAGCCCGTGCCGGCGATCTTAAAAAGAGCGAATGTGGTAATAATAGGAGGCGGCATATTCGGATGTGCTATTGCCTATTATTATACACGCAATCATCCGGGGAAAAAAATCATTGTAATTGAACGCAATGAAATATGCAACGCGGCTACCAGCAGGGCCGCCGCGCTGATGACGATCGTGCGCACGAAGCAGGCTTATATACCGCTTGCTATGGAAACTTACCAGGCTGTACTGCATATGGAAAAACAACTGGGGGAATCGCTGGGCATAAAAAAGACAGGGATGATGCATGTTGCGGCAAGCGATGACACAGTGAAGGAATTGGAGCAGTTAATGGGAATTGCACAAAAGTTCAATCAACCATACGGTTATCTCAGTAATAATGAGGCACAACAGATGTGTCCCTGGCTTAAAGCAGACGAAGCTTTACGCATCGGTTTCATGCCCGGCGAAGCATACTGTGATCCCTACCTGCTGGGAACTTTTTATGCCCGTTGTGCTAAGCAGCAGGGAGCTGATATTATGCAGGGCTGTGCCGTAACGGAAATTATATATAAAGCGGGCGCGGTGCAGGGTGTGAAAACATCCATTGGAACAATTGAAGCGGATGTGGTAATAGATGCCGCAGGAGCATGGGCGCCGGTTTGGGCCATGCAAACCGGAACCGGAATTCCGATGGCGCCGGTAAGAAGCCAGTACTGGATAACGGATAAAGCCGATATTTTTCCGGAGCATGCGCCTATGGTATTGTTACCAGATGTCCGTGCATACGCGCGGCCCGAAGGAGGCGCGCTATTGTTTGGGGTACGTGAACAAAATTCATTATACGCCTCACCAGACAGAATACCGGACGATATCAGTGACTTTGTTTTCAGTGAAGACAGGGGGATGAATGACCTGGCAGAAAATGCAGAACGGCTCGCAAGATTTTTCCCGGCACTTTATGAAACAGGTATTAAATATTATGTAGCCGGCTTTTCGGGCTATACGCCCGATGGTCAATTGGTAATGGGTAAAGTGCCGGGTATTGATAATTTTTTACTGGCGTCTGGTTGCTGCGGAGCGGGTATTGCTGTAAGCGGAGGCGTTGGACGGGCACTTGCGGAATTGGCCGCAGGAAATAGTTCCCCCTTTGATCTTTCTGATTTTAACGCGGCAAGGTTCGGCGATATTGATCCATTCAACACAACATGGCTGGAGAAGTGTGCGATGGCCAGATCCATCAAACGCAGTGGGTAAGATAATGCGATAAAAACTGGTTCAGTGTGGCTGGAAACAGCGATTTCGCAAGCACGGCGAATGTATGATCGCTATTTTTAATATAAATTACCGGCAGGTTAATTTTTCCACATTTTCATCACCCCGTATAAAAAAAGAGCTAAAAATTTAAAAAAGCTTGTTATAATGCCTATATTCTGTACCTTTGCACTCCTTAAATTGGGCCTGATACAATTTGACTTTTCAATTGAATTATAAGTGACTGATTTCTAATTTCTTTTGTTTCCAAGCGAAAACAGAGGGATGCGGGTATTTTGTCATTGAACCAAATAAAAAGCGCTTTTTATACTATGTCTTCAACAAAAGTTGCTACACAAAATAGAATTGATTTCGGAAAAATCAAGCACTTAGCGGAAACGCCGGACTTATTAGAAATCCAGATTCAGTCTTTTAAAGAGTTCTTCCAGTTGGAAACAACGCCGGATAAACGGAATGTTGAAGGGCTGTTTAAAGTGTTCAAGGAAAATTTTCCGATTACGGATACCCGGAACATTTTCGTGCTGGAGTTCCTGGATTATTTTATTGATCCGCCGCGCTACAGCATTGAAGAATGTATGGAACGTGGTTTAACCTATGCCGTTCCGTTAAAAGCCAAGTTACGCTTAAGCTGTAACGATGAAGAACATGTGGATTTCCAAACCATTGTTCAGGATGTATTTTTGGGTAACATTCCTTATATGACGCCACGCGGCACTTTTGTGATCAATGGCGCAGAAAGGGTAGTTGTATCCCAGTTGCACCGTTCGCCGGGAGTATTCTTCGGGCAATCGCTGCATCCGAACGGCACAAAAATTTACTCCGCAAGGGTAATTCCTTTTAAGGGGGCCTGGATGGAATTCGCTACAGACATTAACAATGTAATGTATGCGTACATTGACCGGAAAAAGAAATTTCCTGTAACTACTTTGCTGCGTTCTATAGGATTTGAGACCGATAAGGATATACTGGAATTATTTGGTATGGCCGATGAGGTAAAGGCAGATAAAAAAGCATTAACACCTTATATAGGCAAACGATTGGCCGCCCGTGTATTAAGAACCTGGGTAGAGGATTTTGTGGATGAGGATACCGGTGAAGTAGTTTCTATTGAAAGAAACGAAGTGGTGCTGGAACGCGATACGGTTTTAGATGCTGAAGCCGTAGACCTGATATCGGAGATGGATGTGAAAGGGGTATTCATACAGAAAGAAGAAGTGAGCGGCGATTATGCCATCATATACAATACCTTAAATAAGGATAGTGCCAACTCCGAACTGGAAGCAGTTCAGCATATTTACCGGCAGTTGCGCGGCGCCGATGCTCCTGATAATGAAACCGCCCGCGGTATTATTGATAAGCTCTTCTTTTCCGATAAACGATATGATCTTGGAGAAGTAGGACGTTATAAGATCAACCGCAAGCTGAACCTTCACCAACCGCTTGATCAAAAAACATTAACGAAGGAAGATATTATTGAGATCATCAAATACCTTGTTCGATTAACAAACGCCAAAGCGGAAATAGACGATATAGATCACCTGAGCAACCGCCGTGTTCGTACGGTAGGTGAGCAGTTGTTTGCGCAGTTTGGTGTAGGGCTGGCACGTATGGCCAGAACCATCCGTGAAAGAATGAATGTTAGGGATAACGAAGTATTTACTCCTGTTGATCTGATCAATGCGAGAACGTTATCCTCCGTGATCAATTCATTCTTCGGTACATCGCAGTTATCACAATTTCTCGACCAAACGAATCCGCTGAGTGAAATCACCCATAAGCGTCGTATTTCTGCACTCGGACCCGGTGGTTTAAGCCGTGAACGCGCAGGCTTTGAAGTACGCGACGTACACTATTCGCACTATGGCCGCCTGTGTACTATTGAAACACCGGAAGGCCCTAATATCGGGTTGATCTCAACTTTGTGTGTGCACGCCAAGATCAATGAAATGGGCTTTATTGAAACGCCCTATCGTAAAGTGCATGAAGGAAAGGTAGACATGAAAGAACTGAACTACCTGAGTGCTGAAGAGGAAGACGAAGCGAAAATAGCACAGGCAAATGCTCCTTTGGATAGCACAGGCACATTTGTAGAAGATATGGTAAGATCGCGCCAAACCGGCGATTTCCCCATATTGGAAAGAACAGATGTAGAATATATGGACGTGGCGCCCAACCAGATTGTGGGTTTAAGCGCATCGCTTATTCCTTTCCTGGAGCACGATGATGCCAACCGCGCCCTGATGGGATCGAACATGCAACGCCAGGCTGTTCCGCTGATTGTTCCGCAGGCTCCTTTTGTGGGCACCGGGCTGGAAGGAAAAGCGGCAAGAGATGCCCGCATCCAGATACATGCAGATGGTGAAGGTGTAGTGGAATTTGTGGATGCCAACGAAATACATGTTCGTTACGAAAGAGATGAGGCCCAGAAATTAGTAAGCTTTGAAGATGACCTCAGGATATACAGGCTTACCAAGTTCATGAAAACGAACCAGGAAACCTGTATCAATCTTCGCCCGGCTGTTAAAAAAGGTCAGCGCATTAAAAATGGTGATTTTCTTACCGAAGGATATGCAACAAAAGATGGCGAACTGGCTTTAGGCCGTAATCTTAAAGTGGCTTTCATGCCATGGAAAGGTTACAACTTTGAAGATGCTATTGTGATC
>CAMPJQ010000005.1 GCA_946886925.1 uncultured Terrimonas sp. | reverse complement strand
CCCTTAAGTTGTGCAAACGATTGTATTTTTTTATGTGTAAATAAACAAAAACCAAACACATGAGGCTTGCTAAACTAACTCAACAGTTGGCAAGGATTCTATTCCTTGCATGGCTGCTACTCGGCAGCACGTTTTTATTTTCCCAGGAACGAAAAATCTCCGGAAAAATTACCAACAGTACAGGCGGGCAGCCGGTACCTGGCGCAACCATTAACATTAAAGGTTCAAAGACTGCTACTATTTCTGATGCAGAGGGCGCCTTTACCATTTCTGTTCCAGGTGATAATACCACGCTTCTTATTACCTCCGTAGGATTTGATCTTATCGAAATTTCAGTTAATGGAAAAAATTTTCTTGAAGTAGCATTAAAAGAGAAGGCGGGTTCTCTTGACGAGGTAATCGTTACAGGCTATGCTACCCAGAAGAAAAGAGATCTGACTGGTTCCGTAGCAGTAGTAGATGTTGCAGATATGGTAAAACAGCCTACCGCGGATGTTCCCAATTTGTTACAGGGTCGCGCTGCCGGTGTAAACGTTATAAGTTCAGGTTCACCTGGCGAAGCACCGCAAATCAGAATCCGGGGTACCAACACTTTTGGTAATAATTCTCCACTGTATGTGGTAGACGGCGTACCTACGGAAAACATCAATGACATTAACCCTAATGATATTGGTAGTATCCAGGTATTGAAAGATGCAGGTGCGGCATCTATTTATGGCTCACGTGCATCGAATGGTGTATTGATCATTACTACCAAAAAAGGAAATGGTAAAATACGAGTGTCGTATGACGGGTATTATGGTGTGCAGATTCCCAAAAGTGGCAATGTTTGGGAAATAATTTCACCACAGGAAATGGCCGACGTTAAATGGCAGGCTTTAGCAAATACATTTTACAGAACACATCCTTCCACAGATCCCATGCTGTATAGCGATGGATTATATGGTAGTGGCGCCACACCCGTATTACCTGATTACATTGCTCCGGCCGGTTTGAAAGAAGGAGATCCGGGGGTTGATCCATCCAGGTATAATGTTAACCCCGATTATACAAGCACAGATGAATACGCTACCTTTTACAGGATATCAAAGGCAAATAAGGCAGGAACAGACTGGTATCACGAAATATTTAAAAACGCCCCGATCACAAGTCATAATATCAGTGTTTCCGGAGGCGGAGATCAGGGTCATTACCTGATGTCATTTAATTATTTTAACCAGCAGGGAACACTCATTAAAACGTATAATGAAAGATATACTATTCGCTCTAATGCCCAGTACAATGTAACAAAAAACATACGGGTAGGCGAAAACCTGTCTTATTCGGTAATAGATAATCCCCGCATAACCATATTGAGTGAAGGTAATGCAGTAAGCATGGCCTATCGTCAGCAGCCTATTGTTCCGGTGCATGATATTATGGGTAATTATGCTGGCAGCTTTAGCACAAATGGCGCTCAGTTAGGACAGGCTGTAAACGCTGTAGCACAACGGGAACGTACGGCAAACAATAAAGGACTGGGTTACAGGTTATTTGGAAATGTCTTTGCAGAAATTGATCTTTTTAAAGATTTTACTGTAAGAAGTAGTTTTGGTGGAGAAAATTATTCTTTCAGGGGCCGCTGGTTTAACTATCCTACATATGAAAATGCAGAGAATGGAAATTCTAATTCTTATTCAGAGAATGGAGGCACAGGTTATAACTGGACCTGGACAAATACAATAACATACCACCATGCTTTTGGAAGTCATGATATAAAAGTTGTTGCCGGCACTGAAGCATACAATAATGCCGGTAATTATTTTGAAGGCAACACCAAGGATTATTTTTCTTTTGATCCTAATTATACTACACTTGGCACTGGTGCGAGTGATCCCACGCATACTTCCAGCAGGTATGCCGATGCGCTTACTTCTTTGATAGGACGTATTGATTATAGCTATATGGGCAAGTACCTGTTAAGTGGAACGATAAGGAGGGATGGTTCTTCAAAATTTTTAAACAATACCTATGGTGTTTTTCCGGCAGTTAGTGCAGGCTGGCGTATTTCAGACGAAAATTTTATGAAGGGCATCACCTGGCTGACGGATTTTA
The DNA here is from genome assembly GCA_946886925.1 of uncultured Terrimonas sp. Next base: position 17,597 of record CAMPJQ010000005.1, on the reverse strand, counting down.
AAATTCGCGGTAGCTGGGGTATTATGGGCAACCAGTTCAACGTTAGCTCTGGCAATTCATTTACAACTTTTGATTCTGATAAAGGATCTTCCTTTTATGATATCAATGGAACAAGTAACAGCATTGTGCAGGGTTTCCGTCAGCATCAGATTGGTAATCCTGATGCAAAATGGGAAAGCGATATCAATGCAAACGTTGGATTTGATGCGGTATTCTTCAATGGAATGCTTGACATTACTTTTGACTATTATCGTAAAGACATTAAAGATCTCTTATTTAATCCAAACCTTCCGGGTACTTCGGGTGCCGCAAACGTTCCTTATGTGAATGCTGCACAAATGAAGAATTCTGGTTTTGACATTGCTGCCGGGGGACATTTTGATGTGGCAAAGGATTGGAAGTTTGATCTGACAGCAAACTTTACAACCAATAAAAATGAAATACTCCGAGTTTCCGATGGCATTGATTATTTTGACGGACAAACCCGCCGCTTCAATGGCAGCAGCATTATAAGAAACCAGGTGGGACATCCGGTAAGTTCATTTTTTGGATATGAAATTGTGGGCTTCTGGGATTCACAGCAGGAAATAGATGAGGCTGATGCTGAGGCCAAGAAAGCGACCAATAATCCCGATGCCGTATTCCAGACAGATGCTGCTGTAGGAAGATTTCGCTATAACGATTTTGGAAAAGGAATAGTAACGCCCGATAGCAGAACCTTTCTGGGAAATCCTGTTCCCGATTTTACTTATGGATTGAACATCGGCGTGAGTTACAAACAATTTGACCTGAGTGCCTTCTTCTATGGCGTTTCAGGTAATGAAATATGGAACCAGGTAAGATGGTGGACTGACTTCTATCCTTCTTTTGGTGGCGGATTAAGTAAAACAGCAAAGTACGATTCATGGACTCCTGACCACCATGATGCAAAAGCACCTATACTTGAAAATTCAGGAAACTTCAGTAATACGAGTGTTCCCAATTCTTATTTCGTTGAAGATGGCTCATATTTCAGACTTAAGAATATGCAAATTGGCTATACGCTGCCTGCTTCTTTATTGGAAAAGGCAGGGATCAGCAGAGTAAGAATATATGTACAAGGTGCTAATCTGTTTACGATCACTAAATATACAGGCATTGACCCCGAAGTTGGCGTTAGCCAGGAGGGTGGCGACAGAAGAAGCGTTGAATTAGGTATTGATGAAGGCGCCTATCCGTCACAAAAGCAATTTCTTTTTGGCTTAAATGTGACATTCTGATAACATTATCTATTATTTTAAAACTGAGTAAGATGAAAGGAATACAATTTAAAATCATGCTTTTTTTGCTGCTGTCAATGGGAGGAATCCTGTATTCTTGCAGCAAAAGCTTTTTAGACAAACCGGCATTGGGAGCATTAAGCGAAGACGTGCTGGCTAATAAGAGAGGTGTAACGGGACTTTTAGTTGGAGCGTATGCGGCATTGGATGGACAAAATGTTGGTGGCGGAACCTGGGAATCATCTCCGGACAACTGGATTTACGGAAGCGTTGCAGGTGCAGATGCACATAAAGGAAGCTGGTCGGGCGACCAACCTCCAATTGATCTTATTGGTACAGGAAAATCTGATCCGAGCAACGGTTTTTTTAATGCAAAATGGAGAGCAGGTTATGAAGGTATTGCCCGTTGTAATTCTGTTTTACGCGTTGTAGAAAAAGCAACGGATATATCAGATTCAGAAAAGCAAACCTTTATAGCAGAAGCACGCTTTTTAAGAGCGCATTACTATTTTGATCTGAAAAAGATGTTTAACATGGTGCCGTATATAGACGAACTAACGGAAGACCTGAAAACACCCAATGATCAGGATATATGGCCAAAGATTGAAGATGATTTTAATTTTGCCTATACCAATTTAGATGAGACAGCTCCTGCCGTTGGAAGAGTTAATAAATGGGCTGCTGCAGCATATTTAGGCAAAACCTATTTATATGAAAAAAAATATACTGAAGCCATTGCTATTTTCTCTGATGTAATTAACCAGGGTAAAACATCAAAGGGCGAACCGTATGGTTTGTATGATAATTTTGCGGATAACTTTGATCCCGCACATAAAAATGGTAAAGAATCGGTATTTGCTGTTCAGATGTCGGCAAAGGACGGATCAGGCGGTATTGGTAATGCCAATGCGGGTGATATGCTGAACTTTCCCTATGGCGATAGCCCTTTCGGATGCTGTGGATTTTATCAGCCCACCATAGACCTCGTTGATTCTTATCGCACAGATGCCAACGGACTTCCGTACATAGACACTTATAATTCAACCATTGTTACCAATGATATGAATATTTCGTCGGATGCCCCTTTTACACTGTATAGCGGAACACTTGACCCCAGGTTAGACAGAACTGTTGGTCGCAGGGGAATACCTTACCTGGACTGGGGCAACCATCCGGGTCAAAAATGGATTCGGGATCAAAACTATTCAGGTCCATATGCACCCAAAAAGAATATTTTTCCGCAGGAAACCGCAGATGAATATTGGGATAAGTCATCCTGGGCCCCGGGATCAGCTATAAACATTAATATCATTCGTTTTGCAGATGTTTTGTTAATGGCTGCAGAAGCTGAAGCACAGGCAGGATCTTTAGATAAAGCACTTGAATATGTAAACGAAGTAAGAAGCAGGGCAGCTAATCCTGAAACTTTTGTTTATAAATACATAGATCCGGCAAACCCGTTAGACGGAGTTACTACCACTCCCGCTGCTAATTATAAGATTAGCCCTTACGCTAATGGCACATTTACGAGTAAAGAAGCGGCATTAAAGATGATCTATTTTGAGCGTAAACTTGAGTTGGCAATGGAAGGACATCGCTTTTTTGATCTCGTACGGTGGGGCATTGCTGCAACAACCTTGAATGCCTATTTTGCATTTGAAAAACAATTTACTGCTGATGTTCAGAGTGGCATTTTTACTTCTAATAAAAATGAATATTTCCCTATACCTCAGGAGCAGATTGATTTGAGCTTTAAAGATGGCACACCCACCCTTACCCAAAACAACGGATACTGATTGTTGTTTGTAAAGATTCAACAAGGAGGCGTTTATTTTTAACAATAAGTGCCTCCTTTTTTATACCGAAGACAATTGCTTTACACTAAAATGCAGAAGCATGTTATTCACCCGTTCTCTTGCCCTTTACCTTATCAGTGCCGGTTTATTATATTCATGCGCTTCAAAAAAGCAGCAACTATTCAGGCTATTATCTCCCGACCAGTCAGGCATTCATTTTTCCAATACCATCCTCGAAAACGACAGCATTAATATTCTTGATTACGAGTATGTGTATAATGGCAGCGGCATAGGTATTGGCGATTTTAATAAAGATGGATTACCCGATATTTACTTTGCAGGCAATATGGTTAGCAACCGTTTATACCTTAACCGCGGCAATATGCATTTTGAAGATATTACAACGCAGGCTGGCGTCAATGGACAGGGTAAATGGTGCACCGGCGTGTCTGTAACAGATATTAATGCAGATGGCTGGCCGGATATTTATGTTTGTGCATCGCGAAATACAGATCCGCTACAGCGGAAAAATTTGCTTTATATTAATAAGGGTATTGATAAAAACGGATTTCCAGTATTTAATGAAGAAGCAGAACACTATGGACTGGCAGATACCAGTTACGCTACACAGGCTGCTTTTTTTGACTATGATAATGATGGCGACCTGGATATGTATTTGCTGATTGCCAATAAAATACCAAAGGGGCAATACCCCAATAAATACCACCCCAAAAACAGGAAGGCAGCACGGTTTAATACAGATAAACTTTTTCGCAATGATGGTTTTGACGTAAATAGCATCCCCCGTTTTACCGATGTAAGCCTTGAAGCAGGTATAAATCTCGAAGGCTATGGATTAGGAGTAAATATTGTTGATATCAATAATGACGGCTGGAAGGATGTATTCGTAAGTAATGATTACATCACCACCGATCTGCTGTGGATCAATAACAAAAATGGTACTTTTTCTGATAAGGCCGCAGAATACTTTAAACATACCAGTTATTCGGCAATGGGAAACGATGTAACAGATATTAATAATGACGGATTAGTGGATATTATTGAATTGGATATGAACCCCGAAGATAATTTCCGGAAAAAGACCATGCTTAACCCTAACAATTATCAGAACAACCAGTATTTTGATTATTACAACTATCAGTATCAGTATGGCAGAAACACGCTTCAGCTAAACAGGGGGAACCGGGTGCTGGATAACGACGGCATTGGTGATCCGGTATTCAGCGAGATCAGTTTTTACAGCGGCTTAGCCGAAACAGACTGGAGCTGGGCGCCTGTGGTAGCTGATTTTGATAATGACGGGTGGCGGGATATGATCATCACCAATGGTTTTCGTAAAGATATTTCGGATCACGACTTTATTGCCTACCGCGATCGGTCATCATCCCTGGTATCTAAACAACAACTGCTCGGTCAGATACCTGAAGTGAAGATTTCCAATTACGCTTTCCGAAATAATAAAAACCTGACGTTTAGCAACACATCAGTTGAATGGGGACTCGATGTACCTTCATATTCAAACGGTGCAGTATATGCCGACCTGGATAATGACGGCGATTTGGATTGCGTAATTAATAATATCAATGACAGTGCTTTCCTGTTTCAAAATACGCTTAATGATGGTGCCCGAAAGCAACCACATCACTATTTGCAATTAAAATTTGAAGGCGCGTATCCTAATCCGGATGGTATAGGAGCGATAGCATACCTATATTATGATACCAATAAAGTTCAGGTATATGAAAACACACCTTACCGGGGTTATTTATCAACGCTGAGCACGGTAGCGCATTTCGGGCTGGGAAATATTAAAGCAGTTGATTCAGTGGTAGTAATATGGACTAGCGGTAAAAAGCAAATACTGAAAGATGTTAAAGCGGATCAGTTGCTGATCCTGAGGCAGGAGAATGCCGCCCAAAAGAATAATTTCGACAGGGGGTTATTGGCTGAACATACCCTGTTTAAAGATGTTACTGGTTCGCTGGGCATTGGTTTAATACATCATGAAAATGATTTCCTGGATTTTAATATTCAAAAACTTCTTCCACATAAGCTTTCGGAGTATGGACCCGGCTTAGCAGCTTCAGATTTGAACGGAGACGGCTTGGATGATATGGTAATGGGAGGCGCTTTTGGTAATAGCGCAAACCTATTGTTTCAGCAACCTGATGGAAGATTTTTAATAAAGGAACTTATTCCCGGCGCAACACAGCAAACAAAAGTGCAGGAAGATATGGGCATTTTATTATTTGACGCCGAAAACGATAACGATAATGATATATACATCAGCAGTGGCAGTTATGAATTTGCACCTGGTAGTGAAAATTACCGTGACCAGCTATGGATCAACGATGGAAAGGGAAATTTTACTATTGATTCCATAGCATTGCCGAAAAATTTTACGAGCAAATCCTGCGTACGGGCAGCAGACTTTAACCATGACGGGAAACTGGATGTGTTTGTAGGTGGCAGAGTTTCGCCCGGCCAATATCCAAAGCCTGTTTCTTCTTTTATTTACAGAAACGATTCCGAAAAAGGCAGCGTGCATTTTGCAGACGTTACAGCAACAGTTGCCAAAAACCTTGTTGATATTGGATTGGTTACGGATGCCCTTTGGACAGATTTTGATAATGATGGCTGGGTTGATCTGGTAATAACAGGCGAATGGATGCCGGTAACCTTCCTGAAAAATGAAAAAGGAGTATTTAAAAACATAACTGCCGCTTCTGGCATTGAGCACCAAAAAGGTTGGTGGAACAGCATTACACCCGGCGATTTTGATAATGACGGGGATATGGATTATGTAGTCGGCAATCTCGGTCTCAATTCCTTTTACCGGGCAAACGAAAAAGAACCGGTTCGTGCGTATGGTAAAGACTTTGATCATAATGGAAATTATGATGCCTTACTTTCGCTTTACCTGCCCGAGTACAATGCCAATGCTGGCATAAGGAAAGCATTTCCGGCACAAACACGCGACGACCTCATACGGCAGATGATAGAGATGCGAGCAAAATTTAAAACCTATGCCGCTTTTGGTAAGGCGGATTTCAGCAAACTGCTTTCTCCTGAGCAACTTACAGGCGCTGTGGTTCTGGAAGCCAATACTTTTGCCAGTTGTTACCTGCATAATAAAGGCAATGGCTCATTTGAATTAATACCACTTCCTGCAGAAGCCCAGCTATCTTATATAAATGGCATGGTGGCCGATGATTTTGACAGCGATGGCAACCTGGATATTATACTAAATGGAAATGATTACGGCACAGAAGTGTCGGTAGGCCGGTATGATGCCATGAACGGTCTTTTTCTGAAAGGAAAAGGAAATGGTGCATTTAATGCGTTTACTATTTTAGAAAGTGGCATCTTTTTTCCGGGTAATGGTAAGTCATTAATAAAGCTCAAAACTCCATCCGGACAATATCTGCTTGTAGCAGCGCAAAATAAAGGCCCGTTAAAAGCCTTATTGTATAAAGGCGGCCCGTTGCGTTTGATGGCAGTAAATTCCGATGACAGCTATGCGATAATAAAGCTACGGAATGGTAAGCTGCGCAGGGAAGAATTGAACTACGGAGCTTCTTTTCTCTCTCAATCTTCCAGGTTCCTTACCTTAAATGACATGGTTACCGAAATAACTGTTTTTAATAGCAAAGGAGAACCCAGGAACGAGTGATAATTGTCTGAAGTATGGATAATAAACGATAAATAACTTGCGCCTCCATTTTCAAAATGGATCACCGTATTGTAAAATTCATCGTGCACAGATGTGTTTATATTAAGCTCATAAGCACGGAATACAAGGCAAAGAATTATTATTACAAATGAAAGCCTTATTTTAGAGTTGAGAAAATAACATGACGATGATCAGCAATTCACTGTTACTTTAAATCCACACATCATGAATCATACAATTATAGAAGACCTATCTACTGCTTCTTCACCTGTTTCAGATTTTCTACAATGGCCTTCCACACCTTCGGGATGGGAACAATACAAACTCACACAGGAGCAAATTGATTTTTTTAATGAATATGGTTATATCAGTGGCATTAAGCTGCTGAACGCCGAACAGGTGGAACAACTGAATAAAGAATTGGCTGAAATTACGGATCCCGGTCACCCCGGCAACAGGCTTTTTCACGAGTTTCATTCTAACGAATCGGCCGATCCAAACACAGTATTATTCCATGCACTGGGGCATTGGCGGATTACACCGGGCTTCCATGATGTACTCTGGAATCCTGCTTTTGTAATGGCTGCCAGCCAGTTGTTTGGTGACGCAGCGGTGCGGTTCTGGCACGACCAGCTTTTTTGCAAGCCCGCTCATCACGGAGGTGTAGTGGCCTGGCACCAGGATTATTCTTACTGGACACGTACGGGCCCCATACAGCATCTTACCTGCTGGGTGGCATTAGATGATGCCACTACTGAAAACGGATGTTTATATTATATACCAGGAAGTCATAAATGGGGCTTGCTTAAGAAACCTGAACTGGCGGGAGAAATGGATGGGTTAAAGCAATTTTTAACGGAAGAACAAAAAGCTGCCTTCAAACCAGTGCCTGTTGAATTAAAAGCCGGCTATGCTACTTTTCATCACCCGCTGATGGTGCATGGCTCGTATGAAAACAGGTCGGATCGTTCAAGAAGGGCTTTTGTGCTCAATGTATTTAAAGAGGGCACACTTTCCAATACCGATGAAGAGTTGCTTCAGGGTGTGCCTGCTACCGGCAAAGGCAAAAAAATGGAAGGACAATTCTTTCCGCTGTTGTTTGATCCGGCTGAAGTGAAATGATATCGCTTATCAAAAGTCACAGTTCTTAATTCTATGTTAAAGGAAGAAATAGCACAACTGGCTAAAAAAATTCATCAAACGGTAATCCATAACCGCCGGCATTTGCATGCTCATCCGGAGTTGTCTTTTCATGAATATAACACTTCAGCATTTGTAAAAGCCGGGTTGGATGAAATGGGCATTCCCTGGAAAGCCATGGCCAATACCGGTGTTGTGGCTGTTATAAAAGGCGAATTGCCATCTGACAAGGTTATCGCCTTACGTGCAGATATGGACGCTTTGCCCATTACCGAAACGAACAATACAGAATATACTTCGCAGCATAAAGGAATAATGCATGCCTGCGGGCATGATGTGCACACTTCATCTCTTCTGGGCACAGCCCGCATATTACAATCCATTAAAAGCAAATTCGGGGGAACAGTAAAACTCATTTTTCAGCCCGCGGAAGAAAAACTTCCAGGTGGAGCCAGCCTTATGATTGAAGAAGGTGTTTTAGAAAATCCCAGGCCTCATTGTGTAATTGGGCAACATGTAATGCCCTCGATTGAATGTGGTAAAATAGGGATAAGAAAAGGAAAGCTTATGGCCTCAATGGATGAGCTGTTGGTTACGATAAAAGGCAAAGGCGGCCATGGCGCCCAGCCTCATCAGAATATTGATCCTGTTTTGATCGCTTCGCATATTATTATTGCGTTGCAACAAATTGTGAGCCGTATTGCCAATCCCAATAATCCAACCGTTTTATCTTTCGGGAAACTAATAGCCGATGGTGCGGTTAATGTAATTCCCGATACGGTGTATATGGAAGGTACATTTCGCACATTAAATGAAAGCTGGCGGCATGAAGCGCATGCACAAATGAAAAAAATGGCGGAAGGCATCGCCGAAAGTATGGGTGGCAGTTGCGATTTTATTATTAACCGGGGCTATCCGTTTCTGATTAACGAAGAAAAGCTTACCGGTCAGGTAGGTATTTTTGCGGAAGAATACATGGGTAAGGAAAATATTATTGACCTGGATATCTGGATGGCTTCAGAAGATTTTGCCTACTATTCGCAGTTAACGGATTGTTGTTTTTATTTTCTGGGTATAGCAAATGCAGGCAGGGGCATTGTTTCATCACTCCATACCCCTACGTTTGATATTGACGAAAACGCCCTGGAACTCAGTACCGGGCTTATGACCTACATTGCCGTTCGCCAGTTGGGAAACAAATAAAGCGGCCTTATGACAAAATCGGTGATTTGCCATTTTTGGAAAAGAAAACGGCAGAGATAACTCTACCATTTCTTCTTTTAGTTTTTCGGATAATTATTCTCCTAATTTTCTGTCTTCGGAGTTCCTGCTACAATCCGACGGTGATAATTGATTTGACCGATATGATAATTTAAATGGGAAAGCAGATATATAAGAAAATAACTGGTATTTGTTTTTTCATCCAGAACCGGCAGTAAATAATCTTTTTGTAAATCATTTTTGGAAAGTTGTTCCAGTGTGTCTGTTACAACAGAACGGGTAGTATCTATATCTTCCAGCAACTTGCTCCGGGGTATATTTTTTACCCTGAATTCTGCATCCCTGTTCCTCACATAGCCCGAATCGCCCAGTACTGCCCCAATAAAATGCTGGAGATTACCGGTAAGATGCAGGCAGAGATTTCCTCCACTATTACTAATGCCTTCTTTTATTTGCCATAGTTGCTCATCTTTGGAATAAAGGCTGATTTCTTCTTTCAGTTTGTCAAGGTCTTTTTGGAAAAGAGGAATGAGATGTTTGGTGATCATACTTAAACTTTAAATGTATTTGTGGTATACGAACGATGCTGTTAAAAAAAAATATTAAGATGCTTTTTCATCAAATCCTATACCATGTCTTTGTTCATAATAATATTTAATTAACACTTTTTCCGGCCAAAAGGTAATGCAAATTTAGATTTTCTCTAAAAAAAATCTTTTATCCTTTAGCAGCAATTGTTTGATTAAGAGCGCTTTAATTAGTTTTTGGTATACAAAAAACCCCGAATAATCCTTGCCTGTTGCGGTTATATATAGTACCTTTGCCGTCCCAATTTAAAACCGTTGGGTTTATATTATGTCAGAAGAAAATCAAATTATTAACCTGCCTGACGGACAGGAAGGCACAAACGCTGATGTACAGGAGGTTGCCCATGAGCCTGCAGCGACAACAAATGAACCTGTAGCGGCAGTAGCTGAAGAGCCGGCCACTGCTCATGACGATTTTGACTGGAGCATTGACAAACGGAATGTTTCTTCTTATACCAAAGAAGAAAAAGAAAAGTATGATACCGTTTACGAAGGCACTTTCAAGGCCATTACAGATAATGAAATGGTGGAAGGTATCGTGGTAGGCGTTACAAAAACCGATGTTGTAATAAATATTGGTTTTAAAAGTGACGGATTGGTCTCTTTAAATGAATTCCGCGATTTACAGGGATTAAAAGTAGGCGATGTAGTTGAAGTAATGGTAGTGGAAAAGGAAGACAGGGAAGGTCACCTGCATCTGAGCCGCAAACAGGCCCGTATTACACGTGCATGGGAACGCATTGTGGAAATACATAAAACAGGTGAAGTGGTAACCGGTATAGTTACCAGCAAAACCAAAGGTGGTTTGATTGTAGATGTATTTGGAATGGAAACCTTCCTGCCCGGTTCGCAAATAGATGTGAAACCCGTTACAGACTACGATCAGTTTGTTGGCAAAACCATGGAATTTAAAGTGGTTAAGATCAATGAAACCATTAAAAACGCTGTTGTATCTCATAAAGCACTTATTGAAAGCGATATTGAAGCACAACGTGCAGAAATTATCAGCAAGCTGGAAAAAGGACAGGTGCTGGAAGGAACAATTAAAAACATTACAGACTTTGGAGCATTCCTCGACCTTGGCGGGCTGGATGGATTACTGTATATAACCGACATCAGTTGGGGACGTATCAGCCATCCCAGCGAAGTGCTGAAAATGGATCAGAAGCTGAATGTAGTGGTTCTTGATTTTGACGACGACAAAAAACGCATCAGTTTAGGATTGAAACAACTTACCCCACACCCATGGGATACATTGCCTGAAGCAGTAGGAGAAGGGAAAGTGGTGAAAGGCAAGGTAGTGAATATTGAAGATTACGGCGCTTTCCTTGAAATATTACCCGGTGTTGAAGGCCTGGTGCATGTAAGTGAAATTACATGGGCCAATACGCCCATCAATGCTAAGGAATTCTTTAAGTTAGGCGATGAGCATGAAGCTAAAATTGTAACACTCGACAAAGATTCAAGGAAGATGAGTTTGTCTATTAAACAACTTACTCCTGATCCCTGGAATGAAATCGAGAACAAGTACCCGGTTGACAGCCGTCATAAAGGACTGGTAAAAAATATCACTCCCTATGGCGTATTTGTTGAACTGGAACCAGGCATTGGCGGCATGATCCATATCAGCGATCTGAGCTGGCTGAAACGCTTCAACCACCCGAGCGAGTATACCAAAGTAGGATCTGATATAGATGTAGTGATCCTTGGTATTGATAAAGACAATCGCAAGCTGCAGCTAGGACATAAGCAACTGGAAGAAGATCCATGGAATGCTTTACAGGATACTTTCGCTGTAGGTTCTGTTCATGAAGGCGCTGTAACACGTAAAGATGAAAAAGGCGCTATTGTTCAATTGCCTTATGGATTGGAAGGTTTTGCACCCAACCGCCATCTGTTGAAAGAAGATGGAAAAACAGTTGGCGCCGATGAAACCAGCCAGTTTGTGGTTATTGAATTTGACAGAAACGAGAAACGCATCGTACTCAGCCATACCCGCATTTGGGAGCAGGCAAAGGCCGATGAAAAAGAAGCAGAGAATAAAGAAAGGAAAGTAGAAGCTGCAAAAACCAAAAAGGCCGTAAAAGATATACAGGGTAAAGTTGAAAAAACTACCTTAGGCGATTTGGGTGTTCTTGCAGAACTGAAGAAAAAGATGGAACAGGGCGGCGAAGCTCCCGCTTCCGGCGAAAAACCGGCAGCAGAGTAACGGCAATGCGTTTTTGTTTTCATGAAAATATAAATCCGTCATGTTTAAAAGCATGACGGATTTTTTTTAAATATACACTATGCTGGATAAAAGGGCTGGTCATTGCAAACTATCCACTACTCAACAAATCCACCAGCAAACAAGATCAGCTAATCTGCCAATCAAATGCCCCATCACTTCATCCATATATTGTTAGAATTATCTGTATCGGGGAATACGTGGTCAGGATCAATCACTACTTTGCTTAATGCTTCTTTGGTTTCTACTTTAAATGTCCATGTAGTATTGTTTTGCCAGATTTCAACCGGGAGTGTTTTTCTTGCGGTTTCACCGCTTGCAGTGGTATATTCCACAATTACGGGCATCGCCATCTGCTCTGCATTGTCAATAGTGATCAATGCGCCTTGCGCAGGGTCGTTATTTACATATTCTACATTTTTAATTACCTGGTCTAAAGCATAATTATCGAGGATCATACCTCTCCAGAACCAGGCTAAATCTTCCCCGGCACTGTTTTCCATGCTGCGGAAAAAATCCCAGGGTGTGGGATGTTTATATGCCCAGTCCCGGATATATTTTTTAAAAGCATAATCAAATCTGTCCTGTCCCAAAATCTGATCCCGTAATAATCCCAATGCATAACCAGGTTTAAAATAAAGCAGGTTACCAATATTTCTTTCCTTCATTGCATCCGGGGTATTGTATATGGCTTCAGACTGCGGACCAAACATATAACCGATCTGATGCGCGTCTCTTCCCTTGGATTTGTATTCACCTTTATTAAAATCGGCTGAAGAAATGCCGTTAATGAATGTATTGAAACCTTCATCCATCCAGCCGTACCTTCTTTCGTTGCTGCCTACGATCATTGGAAACCATGTATGCCCGAACTCATGATCGGTTACCCCCCACAATCCCGAACCTGTGGCTCTTGCACCACAGAATACAATGCCGGGATATTCCATTCCGCCCACATTGCTCGCCACATTTACGGCTGAGTAATACGGATAAGCGAACCAGCGCTTTGAATAATTTTCTATTGAAGCTTTGGTATATTCTGTAGACCTGCCCCATGCGCCTTTTCCATCCGATTCAACCGGGTATACCGACATAGCCAGCCCTTTTTTGCCTTCGGGAAGATTGATCTTTGCCGCATCCCAGATAAATGATCTGGATGCAGCCCATGCAAAATCGCGTGAGTTACTGATCTTAAAATTCCAGGTATGTGTTGATTTTCCCGGCTGCGATTTTGCTTTGGTTACTTCATCCTCTCCGCGAATGATAATCGTTTTATCACTTTCTTTGGCCTGGTTATACCGTTGTAATTGTTGCGCTGTTAATACTTCTTTAGGATTCTGCAATTCTCCGGAGCCAACTACAATCATGCCGGAAGGAGCGGTTATATTTACATCAAAGTCGCCATATTCTAAGTAAAACTCACCGGCTCCCAGGTAAGGATCGGTGTTCCATCCCCTTATGTCGTCAAACACGCACATGCGTGGATACCATTGGGCTACAGAAAAGATATCTCCATTGAGGGTATTTAAAATACCTGTTCTGTCGGCGCCATATTGCGGTATGGTATAGCTATAGGCTATTTTAAGTTTCAATTCGCCGCCTTTTGATGCAAGGGGCTTGTCAAGCCGCACCTGCATACGGGTATCCGTTATTACATAACTGGCGTTGGTTTCTGATTGTCCGCTAACCAGTTTAACGGACTGAAGCCGGTATCCGCCTTTAAATTCGCTATTGGTATCTCCATACCGGCTACGCCCTGTTGCCGGTATTTTGGCATGTCCCCTTGAAGTATCGTTAAATAAATTCTGATCCAGTTGCAGCCATAAGTAAGGAAGCTGGTGGGGGCTGTTGTTTTTGTAATCGAGGGTAACCGTTGCTGTTACTTCATTTTTGCTGTCGTTTAATACGGCGTTAATCTGGTAGCTGGCTTTATTTTGCCAGTAGGCGGGGCCCGGCTCACCGTTTGCTGCGCGGTATTCATTGCCGTTATAGGTATAAAAGAGCGGAGAAAACAGTGCATGATAATCAAAACCCGAGCCTGTTGCCGGTGCTACCTGCGCCATCAGTCCCATAGAGGTGAATGCTGTAATCAAAATCAGTAAACTTTTCTTCATCATCTGGTTGTCGTTTTTGTGCAGGTGGCATCGCCGGCATCATGGCATATCCTTAACGCTGCGTATTTGAAATTGTATAATTGAAAGTAAATAAAACCGGTAATGTTAATGCGCTTATTTTATAAATGTTTTGTTATTGCAGCGAAGCCAATAGTGTTCTGCCCTCTGCTTTTAACGACTCATCATCGCCGGTACGGGGTGGCATTTTTACCATTTTAGTGAGCACTTCTATTGCTTTACCGGTACTGTGATCTTTTACGTAAGCATTGGCCAGGTCGAGGTAATTGACCAGCATCCAGGGATTGGCGGCCCGGGCCTTTTCAAAATTCAGGATGGCAGTTTCAAGTGAAGCTTTGGGCATTCCTCCAAATAATACCTTAACAGCGGCTTTTTCCGCTACATTCAGATTGTAAATTTCGGTATTCCATTTCCCTGTTATATACAAAGCTCCTGCATATGCAGGATCGAATAGTAATGCAGAATCAGCATAAAATTTCATGTCTCTCAGATATGCCGCTTTTTCTTTGCCTTTGGCCACGGTTACCAGTTTCATGGCGGCATAAGCCATTGCATAATTGGCGTCTGCATAGTGCTGTTTCTGTTTTAACGCCGCTTCAGCATAAGATTTTGCTGTATTAAAATATTCAGCTTTTTTATTATCGTCTTTAAATCTGCTGCCAATTCTTCCTGTAAGTTCTGCTGCTCTGCATAAAGCCTTAACATTGGAGGGCTGAATCTTCAATACAGATACATATGTATCTAATGCTTCTGTTTCCTTTAAATTTTTTTCGAGCTTTGCCGCCTCCTCTAAAACAGGTTCCATATCCTGCGTATATACCATACAGGCAAACAACAATGCTATTACAGATAAAATACCATATTTCATGATTGAATATTGCTTTTGATGATGAGTGATCGTAATATCAACCGGAATACCGTTTGTTATAGGTAACGCTGGTTTCACCCTGAAAATTAAGCATGGGCGGATTAATTTTGCTTACAGAAACGTTAATTTCACACACTACAGGAAATTGCTTTTTAACTTGTTGTGCAAGGTCCATTGCTACGGTTTCCAGCAGGGGTTCGGGAATAGTCATCCTGTCTTTTACCAATTGGTATAATACGGCGTAATTAATGGTATCCTGTAAACGGATGATCATTTCCACGGATTCATTAAAATATACATCTAAGTTTACTTCAAAGTTATTGCCTGTAGACCTTTCCTCTTTATACAAGCCATGAAACGCATGGAATTTTAAGTTATGGAGGGATATTTTTAGCATAGAGGTATGAAGTTTCAGGTTACAGGGTACAGGTTACAGGTTTCATGTATGAGGTGTCAGGTATAAGAGGGGTCCATCAGCGATCAGTAGATGGCTTTTCTCATGTCTCGCTATCACCTCTCACTTCCTGCATTCCATTTCATGAAACGTCAAATGTGATATGTGAAATCGTTGACCATTCACTTTTCACTTCCCTCAATGCAACCCTTTCTCACCCAGCCATCTTTCTGCATCTAATGCGGCCATACAGCCGGTGCCCGCTGCTGTTACTGCCTGCCGGTATACTTTATCCTGCACATCGCCGGCGGCAAACACGCCTTCAACATTGGTTTTGGTGGTTCCCGGTATTGTTTTAAGGTAACCTGCTTCATCCATTTCCAGCCAGCCCTTAAAAATAGTGGAATTGGGTTCATGTCCTATAGCTACAAAGAATCCGCTAACGGCAATCGTTTGCGATTCGCCGGTTTTTGTATTTTTAATGCGAACTGCCTCAGTTTTGGTTTCTCCGATTATTTCTTCGGTTTCTGTATTCCAGTAAATTTTGATGTTCGGGGTTTTAAAAACCCTTTCCTGCATCACTTTTGAAGCTCGCATTTCATCACGCCGTACAAACATGTGTACAGCAGAGCAGAGTTTAGAAAGGTAAAGGGCTTCTTCTGCAGCGGTATCGCCAGCTCCCACAATCGCCACTTCTTTTCCGCGGAAGAAAAATCCATCACACACTGCGCAGGCGCTTACACCAAAACCATTGAGGCGTTCCTCGCTCTCCAGCCCAAGCCATTTGGCAGAGGCGCCGGTTGCAATGATCACTGCATCGGCTTCTATTAATTTTTCATCATCTATCCATACTTTGTAGGGTTGTTCGGAGAAATCAACTTTCGTTGCCAGTCCAAAACGAATATCGGCCCCCATACGGGTAGCCTGCTTTTCAAAATCAACCATCATTTCCGGCCCCTGAACGCCATCGGCATAGCCGGGGTAGTTCTCAACTTCTGTAGTAATGGTCAGTTGTCCGCCGGGTTGAATGCCCTGATATAATATAGGCCTCAGGTTCGCACGTGCTGCGTAAATAGCTGCAGTATATCCTGCCGGTCCCGAGCCAATAATTAAACAATGTACTTTTTCCGTTGCTTTGTTGTCCATGTTCATTCTTTTAATCGTATTGCCACGTGTTGTAACTAAACCACATGTCTGTGTCGTATTATCAAATAAAATCCTGCAAAATTAACTGTAAATATGCAATCGGTAAAAAGGCATATCCTAAGCATTGAATATCATGTGAATAACTTGTATGCTTTTGGGGAGCGCACTAAAAAATAAAAAACCCGGCATTGAACAATTCAAATGCCGGGAATATTTTTAGGCTCTGATGATTATCTATCCTAAATAAGCTTTCAGCGAACTGCTGTAACGTGCTTTTTGCAGGCGTTTGATCGCTCTTTCCTTGATTTGGCGGATACGTTCTTTGGTAAGGTCATATTTTTGACCAATCTGTTCAATTGTAACGCCATTTTCGCCATCAAGCCCAAAATAAGCATTCACAATTTCAGCTTCACGCGGGCTCAATGATTTCAATACCCGGCGAATTTCATTACGCAAAGAATCTTTCATTACATCATCGTCCGTTTCTGCGCCACCTTCAAGCAAGTCGCCCATTGCCACGTCTTCCGCTTCATGAACGGGTGCATCTAAAGAAGTATGACGGGTATTGCTTTGAAAAATGTTGTTGATCTCTGTTTCGCTCATTTCCAGCAGTTCAGCCAGTTCTTCGGTGCTGGGTTCACGCTCGTGCTCCTGTTCAAATGCCATATAGGCTTTATTGGCCTTATTATAGGTACCAATTTTATTTTGTGGTAAACGCACCAAACGACCCTGTTCGGCCAAAGCCTGTAAAATAGACTGGCGGATCCACCAAACCGCATAAGAAATGAATTTAAAACCCTTGGTTTCATCAAATCGCTGTGCAGCTTTAATTAAACCCAGATTTCCCTCGTTGATCAGATCACTCAATGATAACCCCTGGTGCTGGTATTGTTTTGCAACGGAAACAACGAACCTGAGGTTAGCCTGCACCAATTTATCCAAAGCCCTCTGATCACCCATTTTAATGCGCTGTGCCAGCACGGTTTCTTCTTCTGGCGTGATCATAGAGATTTTAGATATTTCCTGCAGATATTTTTCAACCGCCTGGGAATCGCGGTTGGTAATTTGTGTTGCAATTTTTAGTTGTCTCATATCCTTTTAATTAGTATAAAATGATTTTTTAATATAAGCGG
>CAMPJQ010000004.1 GCA_946886925.1 uncultured Terrimonas sp. | reverse complement strand
GTAGTGCAGGCCTGTGCGCCAAGAGGCATACATGTAATGGTAGAGAAACCACTGGCAGTAAGCGTGGAACATGCATTGCAAATGGATTCGCTTGCCCGTAAGTATAAGATTCATCTCCTTACCAATTATGAAACCTCGTGGTATCCGGCTACAGCAAAAGCGTACCAGTTGGTGAACGACAGCAATTATACAGGCGGTTTAAAAAAAGCGGTGTTTCATCACGGGCATGAAGGGCCGAAGGAAATTGGTGTAAGCAGTGAATTTTTAGATTGGCTTACCGATCCCATACAAAACGGGGGTGGCGCTATTATAGATTTTGGATGTTACGGCGCCAATCTGATGACATGGCTCATGAAAGGACAACAGCCCTTATCGGTAACCGCTGTTACCCGGCAGTTCAAACCCAATATATATCCCAAAGTGGATGATGAAGCAACCATTATTGTAAGCTATCCCGATGCACAGGCCATTATAGAGGCTTCATGGAACTGGCCTTTTGGCCGGAAAGACATGGAACTGTATGGCAATACAGGATATGTGATTACGGTAAACAACAGTGATATGCGCATCAAACAAAAAAATGACAAAGTGGAACGAAGCCGTAAATACACTTCAAAAGATATCCCTGTATATGAAAATCCGTTTACCTACCTGGCCGATGTAGTACGAAAGAAAATTACAGTAACAGACGACGGACTTTATGCACTGCCCAATAATGTTACTGTAGTGCGCATACTGGAAGCCGCACGAACCTCCGCCCAAACGGGAAAAACCGTATTTCTGAACAACTAAAATATACATGATCAATGAAAAGTAAAATGTACAAGCTGGCATTCATAGCCTTCATTACAACAGTAACTTCCTGCGGTGGAAATGCCGGTAGCGAAAATACCGGTTCAGCAGAGGTTAATCCGGACTCTGTAGCTACAACCACTCAAACAAACGTACCTGGTGAATGGGTAAGCCTTTTTGATGGCAGCACACTGAAGGGCTGGCATGGTTATATTAAAACAGGTGAAGTAAAGAACTGGACCGTGCAGGATAGTGCTTTGGTTTGCCTGGGTGCAGCAAAAGACGCGCATGGCGGTGACCTGGTTTCCGATAAAACATATGGGAATTTTGAGCTTACCTGGGATTGGAAAGTAGACAAAGGCAGCAACAGCGGGGTAATGTATCATGTAATTGAAGATGCCAAATACCAGGCGCCTTATGAAACGGGACCCGAATACCAGGTAATTGATGATATTGGCTTTCCCGAAAAACTGGAAGACTGGCAGAAAGCCGGTGCCGATTATGCCATGACACCGGCCAACAATAAAAAACATTTAAACCCGGTTGGGCAATGGAACAGCAGCAGCATCATTTACAACAACGGGCATGTTGAACACTGGCTGAATGGAGAGAAAGTGGTGGAATTTGAGGCGGGCAGTGATGACTGGAACAAAAAAAGAACGGAAGGGAAATGGAAAGATTATCCTGACTATGCAAAAGCAAAAACAGGAAAGATTGCCTTACAGGATCATGGCAATAAAGCATATTACAGGAATATTAATATATGAGAATTATAATTGGCGAATCTTTTTTACTGATACGATCGGCGCACCCCGCGTCCGATCGTATCAGTATTTATTTGAAGCCTAAGCACAGTATCGATATCCCTAAGATGTGTAAACAATTATTCAATCAACAGACTTTTTGGAAAATCTTCCAACGGTCACCAGCAATGCTGAGAAAAACAAAAACGCAATCAGTACCATACCGCAGTTTAAAAATACCTTTTCATATCCCAGTTTAGTCACATCCACAAAAGGATACGGATAATATCCTGCCACGGCCCCACGCAACAGGATGATGATTAAATAGCACAAAGGAAAGAACAGCCAGAACAAAATATGTTGCCATTGCAGTATTGCTTTAGGTACATATAAAAGCCAGAACAATAGAAAATAAACCGGCGTAAAGCTGTGCAACAATTCATCAGCAATTTTTTGCATCCCCTGCGGATCCCATAGCGGACGTAAAACAAGCTGGTATACCGCTCCAACTATAGCAATGTATACAGTAACTGCGCTCAATACACCGGGACGTGAAAAAAAGTTACCTTTTTTAGAGCAGGACTTTAATGCAAGCACTGTAAAACAAACTGCTACCAATATATTGCTGAGTATAGTAAAGAAGGTAAAAAAACGTAAAAGGGTTTCGGGAATGGAAGCCGTTCTGTTCACTATGATCAGGTATAACTGAAGCATCACGGCAAACCAGGTTAATACAGCGCCAATTGTTGAAAAAGCACGAGCTCCAGTCGGTTTTGTTTTCATTTTTTTTTATTGTTGAGTTCGCCAACCAGCAGTTCGGGAGACTTTCAATAAATATAGGATTTCCGGCAGAAAGTTTTCTATTTTTATTACTTTCGGCACTACGAAAGAAAATCTTAGATTGCAGTTATTATCCTCCTCACAAAGCATCATTCATTTCATATCATCATGAATAAGATATCCGCATTTGCTTTCTTCCTTTGCCTGCTCAGCTCAGGCAGCCTCACTGCCCAGGATGAACTGTGCAAAGGCGCTTATTTTACCGAAGCGCAGGGCAAAGCATTTTTAGAGGAACATACGCCTGCTTCTTTAAACGACTGGCAGCACCGTGCAGAACAAATACGCGCACGCATACGCGGAGGCATGCAATTAGAAACCATGCCCGCTAAACCCGCATCGGCACCCATTGTACACAGCAAAAAAATAATGGATGGCTATACGGTGGAAAATGTGGCTTTTGAAAGCCTGCCCGGTTTTTATGTTACGGGGAACTTATACCGGCCGCTTCAACCACAAAAATCCTACGCTGGTATTCTCAGTCCGCATGGGCACTGGGATGATCCGAGTGGCAGATTTCATGAACAGATGCAAAAACGCTGTGCCACTTTAGCCCGCATGGGCGCTGTGGTTTTTGCATGGGATATGATTGGATATGGCGATTCAAAACAGTGTCAGCACCGGATCGCAAAGGCATTGAAATTACAAACCATTAATAGTGTAAGAGCACTGGACTACTTATTGTCGCTTCGGGGTGTGGATCCGGATCGGATAGCTGTAACCGGAGCTTCCGGCGGTGGTACACAAACCTTTTTGTTAACGGCGCTTGATCCGCGCATTAAGGTTTCCGTGCCCTGCGTAATGGTATCGTCACATTTCTTTGGTGGTTGCACCTGCGAGAGCGGTATGCCCATTCATAAGAAAGGCGATTTTCAAACCAACAATGTGGAGATTGCCGCGTTAGCCGCTCCAAGACCCATGTTACTCATTTCAGATGGTGATGACTGGACAAAAAACAATCCCGCACTAGAATACCCCTTTATGCAGAAGGTGTATCGCTTGCATGAAAAAGAGAACAATGTTGCATTGGTTCACCTGGCCGATGAAAAACATGACTATGGTCCTTCCAAGCGAAAAGCCATGTATCCTTTTATGGCCAGATACCTTAAGCTGAACCTGGAAGCGGTTACAGGCTCCGACGGAAATATTGATGAAACACCCGCAAAAGTACTGGATCAGAAAGACCTGGAGGTTTTTAATGAATCACACCCGCGTCCTGCCAATGCCGTAATGGGCGATGAAGCAGTGATGAAATTGTTAGATCAGTAATAACATCCTCAGATTTATTGTTTGTGGTTTATTGTTAACAGTTGAACACCTGCAACTTGTACCCTGTAACCTGCAAACCTCTCCCCGTTTTCAAATTACCACACTTTCACATTCCCACATTTCTCACATTCAAAACTTGTTCTTCCACATCATGCTCTCAATAGGCTTTTCAGGCTGACCACTGTACTTGGCATTTTTTTTCTGGTTGTATTTCACCTCAATTTCACCATCCACCGGAAAATAGATCAATTGACCGATCGGCATGCCTTTATAAATGCGCACCGGCTGCTTAACGGATATTTCCAGCGTCCAGTTACCGCAAAAACCAACATCGCCCTTACCGGCAGTGGCATGTATATCAATACCCAGGCGACCAGTAGAAGATTTGCCTTCCAGAAAAGGTACATGGGCATGGGTTTCTGTATACTCAAGCGTTGCGCCGAGGTAAAAAATATGGGGGTACAATACAAACCCCTCATCCGGGATTTCAAAGTATTCTATTTCATTGTGCTTTTTGGCATCCAATATATGTTCGCGGTAAGTGGCCAACCATTTTCCCAGGTGCACATCGTAAGAGTTGCTCCCCAAACATTCCCTGTTGTAAGGCACTAATTTAATCGTTCCTTTTTCTATTTCTTCGAGTATTCTTGTATCAGATAGTATCATTCCCTGATTTATTTGTTTATTTGCTCCGGAATTCTTTCCGCGGCGAATTTCGGATTTCGTTTTTTGTAATGCCTTTATTTTATCAACATAATATCAACGAATCAACAAAATTAGGGGTTTGGCATATTGCCGAGCCCGAAGATTTCTTCCTGGCTAAGGTTCCGCTGCAGCACGACATCACTCATCCCCATAAACGTTTGCAACATTTGGCGGGGCGCTACCTGCTGCGCTTTTTATTTCCCGATTTCCCCAACGAATTGATCCGGATCGCAAGCACCAAAAAGCCTTTCCTGGCTGATGAAGCCTTTCATTTCTCCATTTCACATTGTGGCGATTATGCCGCTGCTATTGTTAGCCGTACAAGCCGCGTGGGCATTGACATTGAAATTCCTTCACCCAAAGTAGCCCGTGTACGTCATAAATTCCTGCATGCAGAAGAGCTGACAGTTATAGAAAAGGAAAACAACCGGCTTGATGAACCGAATGCTGCAACTGAAGACATTTTTCTTCGCAAATTAACGTTGCTATGGAGCGCAAAAGAAGCGGTTTTTAAATGGTATGGTAATGGAAAAGTGGATTTCAGTGATCAGATCAGGCTGCAACCGCTCAACGATATGCTGCTCATACCGGGAAAAGGAAAAATGAATGGTTTGTTTTTAAAGCAACATGCTTTATCATTTGCACTGCCCTTTATTAATTTTAAGGAGATATGCTTGGTTTGGGTGATGACCTAACCTGTTTTTATACGATGGATATTGCCGCATCTGACTTTGGCAGCAACCGGGTTGATTTATCTTAATCTTAACCAAAACAAAAATCTGCGGTTTGCACTATATAAAATTTTTACTTTGCTTTACTCAGGCTTAAACCTTTCCCGCATCATGAATATTATCAAACGCTTCATCGTTCTTTGTAAACAATGGCATATTCCTTTTTTATTGGTCTTCATGCTGATGTTTGCATGTAATAAAAAAGAAAAAATAACCGGTGTTGATCCAGCTTTCAGTAAATATATAGAAGGATACACTTCGGGCGTTATTTCCAAAGCAGCAGCTATACGGATACGCCTGGCCGCAGAAGCTCCTTCCACGCATTTGCTAAATGAAGTGCTTAAAGATCCTTTATTTTCCTTTTCTCCGTCGGTAAAAGGCAAAGCATACTGGGTAGATGCCCGAACCATCGAATTCAAACCCGATGAATATCTTACGCCAGGGCAGTTATATACAGTAAATTTCAAACTCGCCAGGGCAACCGATGTACCCGATGCTTTTAAAACTTTTGCATTTAACGTACAGGCTGTAAAACCTGCCTTCGTGGTAAAAGAAACCGGGCTGAAAGTAGTTGGCAATTCAAAAGAAATGATGGTATTGAATGGCGCTATTGAAACTGCGGACATTGAATCGTTTGCCACGGTTGAAAAAATATTGACTGCTGAGCACGGGGATAAATCACCTGCAATAAAATGGGAACACAATGAAAACACCCGCATTCATCGCTTTACAATAGAAGATATTAAACGTACTACCAGTGCTTCTTCCTTAAAATTACAGTGGGATGGTGCTCCCCTGGGATTGAAAGAAAAAGGCGGAAAGCGGGTTGAAATACCTGCTGTGGGCGATTTTAAAGTTCTGAACGTTCGTGCAGTGCAGGAAACGGAAAATTATGTGCTCGTGCAATTTTCGGAAGCCATCGCCACCAATCAGCAACTGAACGGATTGATCACAGTGAGCAATAAAACAGATCTCAGTTACAGTATTGATGGAAGCGAAGTTAAATTATATGTGCCCGACAGTTTTGACGGTAACTATACCGTTACGGTACATGAAGGCATACAAAATATTTGGAGCGATAAATTAAGCAAAGCATTTTCTTCCAATTTGTTTTTTGAAAACAGGTTACCTTCCGTTACCATTCGTGGTCGCGGTGTTATATTACCCAACTCCGGAAAATTAGTATTGCCTTTTGAAAGTATTAACCTCAGCGCTGTGGATATCAGCATCATTAAAGTATATGAAAACAATATCCCCCAGTTTTTTCAGTCCAATAATTTTGATGGCGAATCCGATCTTCGTCGTGTAGCCGTTCCTGTTGTACAACAAACACTGCGCCTGGATAACGATAAAACACTTGACCTTCACCGCAAGCAAAAATTTTCATTAGACATTGACAAATACCTGAAAGCGGAACCCGGCGCCATATATCACGTAACCATAGGATTCAGACCAGAATATTCGTTGTATACCTGCGGTGCGGCCGATAAAACAGGGGACGAAGATGATGAATCATATGGTTGGTATAGCGGCAGCGATAATGATGGATTGGATAGCGATAATGATTTTTGGAAGATATACAATGCGTATTATCCCTACGGATATAACTGGAAGCAGCGCGATAATCCATGCAGTCCCTCTTACTACAATAAAGAAAGATGGGCCAGTCGCAATATCATTGCTTCCAATATTGGGCTAACGGCCAAGCGTGCCGGCGATAACAGCATGCTCATTGCTGTAACCGATATTCTTAGTACCGATCCAATGAGCAATGTGGAGCTGGAACTTCTCGATTACCAGCAGCAGGTGATTTTTAAAACAAAAAGCGATAAGAACGGACTGGCAAATTTTGACCTGAAGAAAAAACCCTATTTGCTGGTTGCCAGAAAAGGCAACGAAAGAGGGTATCTGAAATTAGATGATGGCGGTTCGCTTATGCTGAGCCGGTTTGATGTATCGGGCGTGGAAGTTAAGAACGGGCTTAAAGGTTTTATTTTCGGAGAACGCGGCGTATGGCGTCCGGGCGATGCAATGTATATCAATTTTATTATGGAAGATAAAGCGGGCAGGCTGCCTGCAGACCATCCTGTAGAATTTAATTTAATTACACCGCAGGGACAATTGTACAAACGCCTGGTGAAAACATCGGGTGAACATGGCTTTTATCTTTTTACAACCTCCACCGGTGCCTCTTCCCCAACCGGCAACTGGCTGGCAAAAATCAAAGTGGGTGGCGCGGTGTTCGAAAAAAGATTAAAGGTTGAAACGGTAATGCCTAACCGCCTGAAGATTGACCTGGATTTTGGCAAGGATCCCATATTGGGTAAAGACGGTACTTCCGGCACACTCCAGTCGCAATGGCTTTTTGGCACGCCTGCAAGAAACCTTGCTGCAAAGGTTGACGCCTCATTGTATGCACGAAAAACAGTTTTCAAAAAATATCCGGCTTATCATTTTGATGATCCTACGGCTGCCTATACTACTGAAACCAAAACTATTTTTGACGGAAAGCTGAATGAAGAAGGTGTGGCAACTGTAAATACAAAATTGGGTGCCATAAAAAATGCCCCAGGCATGCTCAGTGCCAGCCTGCTGGTAAAAGTGTTTGAGCCAGGCGGCGCTTTCAGCGTTGATAATATGGTTATGCCCTACAGTCCTTATAAAAGCTACGCGGGTATTAACATGCCCGAAGGGCAAAAACCCTGGGGCTTTTTATTAACAAACAAAAGCTATGAACTTCCCATTGTAAATGTGGATGCCAATGGAAATGCGTTAGCGGGTGCACAACAGGTAGAGATAGAGCTATACCGGGTAAGCTGGCGATGGTGGTGGGACAATACCGGCGATGGCTTCAGCAATTTTACACAGGATACTTATAATAAATTATTGAAGAAAGATACAGTGCGCTTAACCAATGGCGTTGGTAAATGGAAGTTTTCCGCACCTGAAAATGAATGGGGCCGCTATCTTGTTCTTGTAAGAGACCGGAGCAGCGGGCATACCACAGGCCAGGTAGTATACTTCGATGATCCGGGGTGGCAAACGCGTGGCAATGCCAACGATCCGTCAGCGGCGGCAATGCTGTCGTTTACCTCCGACAAGGCAAAATATAATGTGGATGAAGATATTACGCTTCGTATACCCGGCAGCAAGGGTGGCAGGGCATTGATCAGCATTGAATCGGGAAGCCGCATTATAAAAACAGACTGGATCGAAACACAGGAGGGCCAAACCGTTTATATATTTAAAGCCGAAGCAGGCATGGCGCCCAACATATATGCCAATGTAAGTTTATTGCAGCCACACGCACAAACCGCGAACGATTTACCAATCCGTATGTATGGCGTTATTCCAATTTTAATTGAAGATAAAAATACAGTGATCAAACCGTTGATCAGTATGCCCGGTGTGATACGTCCGGAACAAAAAACTTCCGTTACCGTTTCTGAAATTTCAGGCAGGGCAATGACCTACTGCGTGGCGATTGTAGACGAAGGATTGCTTGATCTTACCCGTTTTAAAACGCCTGATCCGCATGCTTCATTTTACGCAAGAGAAGCCCTGGGTGTAAAAAGCTGGGACCTGTTTGATAATGTAATTGGCGCATGGGGCAATGGACTGGAAAGAATTTTAACGATTGGTGGCGATGAAGAAGCCAGTGGCGGTGCAAAGGAAAAAAGAGCCAACCGTTTTAAACCCGTGGTAAAATATCTTGGGCCGTTTCATCTGAATAAAGGTCAAAAACAAACACACAGCTATCAACTGCCGCCTTATGTGGGTTCCGTAAGAGCAATGGTAGTTGCCGCCGGAGAGGGGGCCTATGGGTTTGCAGAAAAAACAATAGCCGTAAAGAAGCCCTTAATGTTATTGGGTACGCTGCCCAGGGTATTGAGCCCAATGGAAACCATAAGGCTGCCGGTAACCGTTTTTGCAATGGAGAATAATATACGTAACGTTACAGTAACCTTGCAAAGCAATGCTTATATAGAGACAACAGGCAGCGCTTCGCGGCAGGTATCTTTTGCATCGCCGGGTGAAAAGATGGTTTATTTTGACGTAAAAGTAAAAGAAAATACAGGTATCGGTAAAGTGAAATTGCTGGCAACCAGTGGCAATGAAAAAGCAGATTATGAAGTAGAATTAGATGTGCGCAATCCTAATCCAGCAATAACCCAGGTGGTTTCATCTGAACTCAATGCAGGCGGGCAATGGAATGAAACAGTAAAACCAATTGGCATTCCGGCAAACGGAAAGGCCACACTTGAAATTTCAAGTATACCGGCCATTAATCTCAAAAAAAGACTGGATTACCTTATACAATATCCGCATGGTTGTATTGAGCAGATTACTTCTGCAATATTTCCGCAATTGGTGCTCGGCCAGCTAACGGATCTGAGCGATCGCAAAAAAGCGGAAACCGAAAGAAATATTCGCTCGGGCATTGAACGTTATAAAAATTTTCAGCTTCCGGATGGCGGATTCAGCTATTGGCCCGGGTTGCCGGAAAGTGATGAATGGGGAACCAGTTATGCCGGGCATTTTTTACTGAAGGCGCAGGAAAAAGGATATATTGTACCGGCCGATATGCTGCAAAACTGGCTTACTTATCAGCGCGGCAAAGCCACCCGGTGGTCGCCATCTGCCACTAATTTTTATGGTGGCGATCTTACACAATCCTATCGCTTATACCTCCTGGCTTTAGCCAATTCGCCTGAGTTGGGCGCCATGAACCGGTTGAAAGAATTCAAATATCTTTCACCCGAAGCCCAATGGCGGCTGGCGGCTGCTTATCAGCTTGCGGGCCAGCAAAAAGTTGCCTCAGCGCTTATCACGGGTTTACGAACCAGTTTCGAAAAACGCAAATCACCAGGTATTTCATACGGCTCCGGGTTGCGCGATGAAGCGATGGTTCTGGAAACACTAACAATAATGGGCAACCGAAAAGAAGCCGCTGCTGTATTGCAATCTGTTTCCGCGCAACTGGCAACCGAAAGCTGGTACAGCACACAAACCACGGCCTATAGCCTGATAGCCATTGCCGATTATTGCGGAACAAATGCCAGCGGAGAAAAAATAATTGCCGATGCCGGTGTAAACGGGAAAAATGTAACCATCAGTTCACAGTCTTATATTACACAAATACCGGTAAACGTTGCAAACATCAATAAAAAGATAACCGTAATCAATAAAGGAACAAATGTGTTATATGCACGGCTGATAACGCAGGGACAACCGGTTACCGGGGAAAATATAACAGTAAATAATAATGCTGATGTATTGTCAATGCATGTAAGCTACCTCAACCTAAACGGCAGTCCGCTGAATATTGAAACTTTAGAACAGGGAACCGATTTTGTTGCTAAGGTAAGCATCCGCAACCCGGGTATACGGGGTAAGTATAACAATATGACCCTTTCACAAATATTCCCCGGTGGGTGGGAAATACTGAATACGCGGATGCTGGATAATGAAGGCAGTTTTAAACCTTCTCCATTCAACTACCAGGATATCCGGGATGACAGAGTGTACACACATTTTGACATCAAAGAAGGCGAAACAAATACATATTATGTAATGCTGAACGCCGCTTATTTGGGAAAATATTTTTTACCAGCTGTGTATTGTGAGGCCATGTACGACAATACCATAAGCGCAGGGGTAAAAGGGAAGTGGGTGGAAGTGAGGTAATTGGAGATAGCAAATACAATTTATAGTTTGTGATTTGTGATTTATTGTTAATACACTTAAAGGTTGGATGATATATTTTAAATGAGCCTGTCTTTATCTTCCATATACCGGCCTATCCGCAACATGAAAAGAAGAGCCAAAATTATTGGGGTGGTTACCGCTGGCGCGTTACTATGGTTTTGGCTTTGTTTGCCTGATCGCCTGTTTCATTCGCCTACTTCTTATGTTATAGAAGATGCACAGGGTGAATTGCTGGGTGCAAGCATTGCAGCCGATGGGCAATGGCGTTTCCCCTATAATGAAAACGTACCGGAAAAATTCAAACAGTGTATCATCAGTTTTGAAGACAAGCGTTTCAACCATCACCCGGGAATTGACCCTTTAGCCATACTAAGGGCTATACGACAAAATGTGCGATCTTCCGGAATAGTGAGTGGCGGCAGTACAATTACCATGCAGGTGATCCGCCTATCACGCAATAAAAACAGGAATATTCTGCAAAAGCTGATCGAGGCTATTTTAGCCGTACGCCTTGAAATAGCCCGTTCTAAAAATGACATACTTGCATTGTATGCATCCAATGCACCCTTTGGCAGTAACGTAATAGGGCTTGATGCTGCGGCATGGCGGTATTATGGAAGAAGTGCTGATAAACTGAGTTGGGGTGAGATGGCAACGCTGGCCGTATTGCCCAATGCTCCGGCATTGGTGCACCCGGGAAAAAACAGGCAGGTATTGTTAACAAAAAGAAATCGCTTACTCGATAAGTTGAAAGAACAGGAAAAAATAGACAGTACTTCCTGTGCACTGGCAAAACTGGAGCCTTTGCCGGATGAACCCAAATCCCTGCCCCAACTGGCGCCCCATTTACTGCAGCGTTTTAAAAAGGAAGCTACTCCCGGCGATTATACCCGTGCACGAACCACCATTAACCTCAACCTGCAAAACACGGTGAGCCAAATTGTTGAACAGCATCATCGCTTTTTAAAAGGCAATGGCATTAACAACGCATGTGCATTGGTGCTGGAAGTTGAAACCGGTAAAACCCTGGCATACGTGGGCAATGCCTATCACCCCGAAAATCCAGAATTGCAAAGTCATGTTGATATCATTACATCGGGCAGAAGCCCGGGCAGTGCCTTAAAACCTTTATTGTATGCAGGTATGCTAACAGACGGATTGCTGCTCCCAAATACATTAGTGCCTGATATTCCTACACAGATCGGCGGATATACTCCTCAAAATTTCGACCACGATTATGATGGCGCAGTTCCAGCCTCCCGCGCATTGTCGAGATCGTTAAATGTACCCGCAGTACGCATGTTACGCGACTATAAATACCCCCGGTTTTATGATTTGCTGAAAAAAACCGGTATCACTACTTTAAGCCAGCCCGCAGATCATTACGGACTATCGCTTATTTTGGGAGGCTGTGAAGTAACACCATGGGAGCTAGCAGGTGTATATGCAGGAATGGCCAGAGCGCTTAATCATGCAAAAAGAAATAATGGAAAAGTATTGGCAAAAGATTTTCATGAGCCTTATTATCTTTCCGCTAACAACCAGTCAACCACTCAATCAACCGATCAGCGAACTATTAACTTCATAGACCCCATATCCACCTGGTACATGTTTCAGGCAATGGAGGAAGTAATGCGACCGGGGGAAGAAGGGTTGTGGAAACAGTTCAGTTCATCGCAGCGGGTGGCTTGGAAAACCGGTACCAGCTTCGGGTTCAGAGATGCATGGGCTATTGGGGTAACACCACGTTACGTTATTGCCGTATGGGCAGGTAATGGCAACGGAGAAGGAAGGCCTGGCCTTATTGGTGTGCAGGCTGCAGCACCTATTATGTTTGATATAGTGCGTGCCCTGCCATCGTCTCCGTGGTTTGCTGAACCCGGATTACACTATGCAATTGTTGCCATGTGCCGGCAAAGCGGTTTTAGGGCCAATATCAATTGCAGTGATATTGATACGATAAAAGTTTCGCTCCATAGCACGAGCGTTCCACTTTGCCCTTATCATACCATCGTTCACTTAGATACAACCCAAAAATACCGGGTATCCGAAAATTGCGCAGTTCCTTCATCCATGGTACATAAAAACTGGTTTGTTTTACCTCCCGTCATAGAATGGTATTACAAAAGGAAACATTTGGATTACAGGGAGCTGCCTCCATACCTGCCGGGTTGCGCTGCTTTGGGTATCCATAAATCTATGGACCTTATTTACCCCGAACCTTATGCCAAAATTTATGTTCCCCGGGAAATAACCGGGCAAAAAGGCAGAACCGTGTTTACAGCCGCTCATCAAAAAACGGATGCAAAAATTTTCTGGCATTTAGACGATGTATATATCGGAACTACAGTTCATTTCCATCAAATGGCTTTGGATCCCAAACCAGGTAAACATTTTTTAACGATTGTAGACGAAACGGGTGAACGGATTACAAGTCAGTTTGAAATTTTAGAGAAGGATAAATGAATAATAAATACCTGCACATACCATGATGCCATGCGTTTCAAAAAATAACATATAGACACATAGGAATACAATAGATGTGGATCTATTTATGTGCGCTTGCGTAGCTGTGATCCTGTGTGTTAAAGAATAAAAATGTAACACAGGCATGATGAAAATACAGTGATGCAGTATGAGATCAATACATCATGTTTTATAATGAGAGCTATTGTTAATGGAACAGCATGCTCAATATAACGCAAGGCGTAAAAATGTGCGAGGCCCGTCCGAACGCCAGCCCGAAAGATTCCATTCTTGCGGGGTTTCGTCCGGGCGGCAAGAAAGCCTAATAAACTTAATGCCGTTTGATCCATAAGTGCTCTATTGAAATGCATCCCTGAAATGCTCTTCTTTTAATAATCCCTGAAATTCCCCTATTTTTGCGCAGCTATTTTAACAGTAATAATATTATACATCATGTCGGTTTTAGTTAATAAGCGGTCTAAAATAATTGTTCAGGGTTTTACGGGAACTGAAGGTACTTTTCATGCCACCCAGATGATAGAATACGGAACGCAGGTTGTGGGTGGTGTTACGCCGGGCAAAGGCGGACAACAGCACTTAGACCGCCCGGTATTCAACACTGTTGCAGATGCCGTAAAAGACACCGGCGCTGATGTATCGATTATTTTTGTGCCTCCTGCATTTGCCTCCGATGCCATTGTAGAAGCCGCTGAAGCGGGGATCGGTCTTATTATTTGTATAACAGAAGGTATACCCGTTCAGGATATGATCAAGGCCAAACATTATCTTGCCGGTACTTCATCAAGACTTATTGGTCCTAATTGCCCGGGTGTTATTACGGCAGACGAATGTAAAGTGGGCATCATGCCGGGGTTTATCTTTAAAAAGGGAAGAATTGGTATTGTTTCCAAATCCGGAACACTTACCTATGAAGCTGCAGACCAGGTGGCTAAAGCCGGGTTAGGCATTTCTACTGCCATTGGAATAGGCGGTGATCCTATTATTGGCACTACAACCAAAGAAGCTGTAGAATTATTCATGAATGATGATGAAACAGACGCCATTGTAATGATTGGCGAAATTGGCGGCAGCATGGAAGCAGAAGCAGCAAGGTGGGTTAAAGAAAATGGTACCAAACCAGTAGTTGGTTTCATAGCCGGTCAAACTGCTCCTCCGGGAAGGCGTATGGGCCATGCAGGCGCTATTGTTGGCGGTGCAGATGATACGGCAGCGGCCAAAATGAAGATTTTACGGGAATGTGGTATTTCGGTTGCCGACAGCCCCGCAGATATTGGTAAAACAATGGCTGAAGTAATGGCTATGAAAGCAGTAAAGAAACCGGCAAAGATATAACCGCTGCTGAAGCAGTTAAAACCCCGCTAATCCATATATTTCAGCATTTCCTTTTTATATCCTTTCTTATCGGGCATTTGTAAAATAAGATAATGCCAGTTATGATTACCTTCAATTAAAAGCGGTCCAGTGTTGGTGATGGCAACATCCCATCCTATGGAACGGTTTTCCGGAATACGTAATGCCGCCTGTGTAACCAATTGAATACATTCGTTCCAGAAAGGAATTTCGAACCCAATAAATTGAAGCCCTGTAACCGGATGTGTATATTCATCGGGTTTGGTGATATCGGCGTATATCCCGGGACCTATCACCTTTCCTGATTTTTTATCTACGGGTGCAACAATATTACCGGCAGACACATTGTCTACCTTCGAATTGATACTGATCCGCAATCTCGCAGTTATAATAATCACTTCCTCTTTATGCAGTTGCGTAACCAGGCGTACTGTATTAAGCGCCGAGGGCGATAAATTCATCAATGCATCATTTTGCAAAACATACATTTCGAGGAGGTTAAAATTATTTCTTTCCATTTTTTCAATCAAGCTTTCCCTGTTCAGGCAAGCAGTGTTACAAACTTCAACCTCTTTACCAGCTTGTCCACGTGAATGCTTTAAAACAATTTTACCAGAAGCGCAGTGCAAAAAAATATCTGCAAGTCCGGCCTCCGCTTTGATCATATTGAGTGTAGCCCAGTTCCTGCCGGCAAAATCGTCAAACTTTTTTAGAAATGCTATTTTATCAGAGAGCACAATTCTGTGTTTTTTGGGATTCATTTTTAACTGGTACTCATACATTGCACCTGATCCCATGTACTCGTTCCGTTGATCCGCTTCAAGGTTATAAAATCTGAAGGAGAAATAGTCCATAAAAGAAATTTTATACTTTATGGATGAAAACAATATATCCTTCAGTAAAAAGACGGTAGAAACGTTTTTTTCATTTTTCACATATCGCATCAGTTTCGACATTTCCCCGGGAGACGTGCGAAGAACGTAATATGGCAGATAAATCAAATGGTAGATCAAAGCAAAAGTTTAGGTCGTTTAACAGATATAATAATATATACACTGGTATATTCGCTGTTGCTTTTACACACTTGCATTTGTATGTTAGGCAGTACAGGTTTTCAGCAACCTATAAATTTGGTAAAGGCGGGACAACGGACAACCATACGTTAATTGCTGTCATTTTTGCCATTGGGCACTTTACCTTCGGCCTCTAACATGCGCATGGCTTTTACATCCTGCAAAAACTCCGAAGCAAAAATAAAATCATTGAGTTTTTTACTTTTGCTGTATATGATCTGTTTATTGTTCCCCTCCCACTCCTTTTCACCCTCGTACATATAAATGATATGATCCCCAATCTCCATTACACTGTTCATGTCGTGTGTATTAATAACCGTAGTCATATTAAATTCTTTGGTAACCTCGTAAATTAATTTGTCAATTACCAGCGAGGTTTGCGGATCAAGCCCCGAATTGGGCTCATCACAAAAAAGATATTTTGGATTTAACACGATAGCCCGTGCAATACCCACCCGCTTTTTCATACCCCCGCTTATTTCTGCCGGAAATTTTTTGTTGGCATCCTTAAGATTAACCCTGTCTAAAACTTCATTTACCTTCTTTAATTTTTCCGGATACGTTAACCGTGTAAACATATCCAATGGGAACATTACGTTCTGTTCAACGGTCTGGCTGTCGAACAAAGCCGATCCCTGGAATAACATACCAATTTGCTGGCGTAGTTCCTTTCTTTCTTCATCTTCCATTACAGTAAAACTTTGGCCGTTATATAATATTTCTCCTCCATCGGGTTCAAACAGCCCAACCAAACATTTCATAAAAACAGTCTTGCCGCTTCCGCTGGCTCCAATAATAAGATTGGCTTTGCCTGCTTCCATTACTGCACTTACATCATTGATCACTACTTTATCTCCAAAACTTTTATGTAAATCTTTTATTTCAATCATAAATATACATTGATTTTTATAAGAGCAGGGCCGCCAGTACATAATCAGCGAATAATATCATTATACAACTGGTAACAACGGCGGTAGTGCTTGCCTTTCCGATTTCCAGTGCGCCACCTTTTACAAAATACCCAAAATAGGCGGGTATACTTGAAATAATAAAAGCAAATGTATACGCTTTATACAACGCAAACCTTACATTAAATGGCTGAAAACCACTTAACAATCCCTGGTCAAATTCTTCGCGGGAAAGAATGACAGCCATGGTTCCGGCGAGGCGCCCACCCCAAATACCCAATACGCCCGCAACGATCACCAGCAAAGGGATCATAATAAAAGATGCCAGTATCTTGGGCATGATCAGGTAGGCTTTGGTGTTGATACCCATAATTTCCAGGGCATCAATTTGTTCACTCACCCGCATATTACCCAGTTCACTTGCAATTTTGCTGCCCACAACACCTGCCAGCACAATGCATGAAATGGTGGGGGCAAACTCAAGAATCACCGTATCACGTACTATTTGCGCGATGGTTGATTTGGGAATAAGATTACTCACCAACTGGTAAGCCGTTTGCAAAGTAGATACCGCACCAATAAATAGAGCTACCACCACTACAATGCCTAATGATCCGATACCAATATCCGAACATTGGTGCATCAATTCTTTCCAATACATTTTCCAGTTTTCGGGCCTGGTAAGCATACCTTTTATCATCAATAAATAACGGCCAAAATGATTAAAAAAATTCATGCGGTTCTTTTATTATTTGCAACAAAAATACCTGAAAAAGCCCAATCATGTTTTATACAAATGTGTTACCACTAGTTCTCTGAGGTGTATACGAAGAATTTCAGCCATGCTGTGACATTCAATAAATTTTTCGTTGCCGAAATATTGAGCCAGTTCGTGCGCCAGTTGTTCTATTTTTTCAGGAGGCGCCAGTTCGTCCGTGTCAACCGATGCTTTCAAATCACCGAGGCGATGTCTTTGTGATTTTATCCGTTTAAAAAGCTGGGCACGCTCCTCCTGCCGGTATTGCTCTATTACCTCAGTATTAAGATGCTGCTGTACCAATTGCACAAA
Organism: uncultured Terrimonas sp.; assembly: GCA_946886925.1. The sequence continues at coordinate 2,066 of CAMPJQ010000004.1, read as the reverse complement.
AACCCTGTTTTCCTTAAAAAATTGTGGCAGGTAAAAGTTTTTTCGTCCTTCATAAGACTGCTGATCAAAATCAATAGCACGTATACAAAATTGTACGTCATCAAAATCCTGGGTAATATCAAACACAAAATTATAGCTTCTCATGTCGCCCAGTAATCTTGCAAAACAACGTTCATTAAATTTCACAAATTCCTTGGCAATGCGTATCGGATTAAAATCCGGGCGGTGGAGAAACTCGTTAATAAACATATCGCCAGGAACCCCGGCAATGTGTTCTTCAATTAAAGTATCATTGTCAACCAGGTAATTAATATAATATGGCGACAGGAGGTGTTCTAATTCCAGTCCCAGTATACGTGAAGCATCTGCTTTTTTTATGTAGAGATAGCTGTATACGTCGTTATAGTTATTGACTACTTTAACACGAAAGGGCTGGGAGTTGCCGAATACGCAAAAGTCAATTCTTTCTACATGCAAATGATCTTCGGCCTGATTGGCTCCCGCTGCTTTGATAAAAGAATATATTCTAATGAGCGCATGATGAATTTCGCGGGTAAGCGATTGATGGTAAAATACGGTTTCCCATAAAGTATCTTCGCCATTTTTATTATAACATGGCATAGCGCCCTGAAAATGCCTTAATGATTCGTAAGAAATAGGCAACTGTATCTCCCTGCCATAGCGTTTTAAATATTTTTTAAAAGATTTGCTTACAGGATATACATTCTTCTTGCGGGAAATATGATTGTGATTTTCCTCACTCATTCAATTACAATTTAATGATCAAAACCATATACATTCTTCCGTCTTTTACATCCTGCAGTACCGCACCCTCGTGTGTGGGGCACCATAAATTAGTATTTTATCTTTACTTTTTAGCCTGGGTTTTCTTTTTGCCTTTGGCCGGTTCTTTCTTTTTTACATAAGCTCCCTCAAAAAAACATTTAATGCCCCGGTAATTGCCACAACCCTCCACTTCACTGACCGTTACCTTATTTGCAGAAAACACCAGTTGCAATACACAGGCATCGCCCGTTTGGCGGTACTGTGCCACATTGGGTTTTACCAGCATAGCTTCACCTTTCAGTTCGCCGGAACAATCATCCTTCCTTTCAAAATGCACGAAGAATAAAATTTTTTTTGCATCTTTTCCATCCCGTATAGAAACGAAATTCTTTTTGTTCTGCACATAATCGCCAGAAAGCTTATTTTTCCGTGAAAAAGTATCAATCGGATTGTATACTTCTTTGGGAACTACTGGTTCATTTGATTCAATTTTAATAAGGGTAAATACCCCTGCGCTATTGTATACATAGGCATTCAGCTTATAATAATTCTGTCCGTCGGAAGATTTTTGCGTTTGACTTGTAGTAATAATTAAACGTTTATCAATACTGCCTGTTATTGATTTCCGGTGATCAGGATTATTTCTCACCAAAGGCATAGCTGCTTTGAAATTTTTTTCTCTATCGAAACATAATATATAAGCCATCTGTTTCGCAAGTGTTGCAGCCTTTATCAGCAGGTAGGTTTCCTTGTCTTTCTCTTCAATTTTACCTAAAGCATAAAATTTAGGATGCGTTTTTTTTCCATAGTCATCGCTGTATACACTGTCCGGCACAAACTGGCTCAGTATTTTGGTGCTGATCAGCAAGGAATCCGGCAGCTTCCTGTTGATCTGGGTGTCGGCTACTGAATAAGGCAGCGGAAGCTCCTGGAAAAATTCAATAAAGTCATTGATATCTACCGGGTCCTCACCGGAAAGATTTTTCTTTTTGCTTTTACAGGCCAGCAAAATAAGCACAGCAACACAAATGGTTAAAAACTTCTGCATAATACCGGATTTCAACATGTAAAATATGGCTTTTTACATTTTCCACCACATAAAAAACAGGATCAATCACCCGGCATTTCATCCAGCTTCAAATCTCAGGGTGCTTTAAAGGCATCCTTTATTCCTGATTTCCACCTGTTACAAAAAAATTGCAGGTAAAATTTTAAAAAATGAAAAAATATTTTTAGATTAGACTAAAATTTAACTTAGTCATTGTGAATTATTCTGTTAG
>CAMPJQ010000003.1 GCA_946886925.1 uncultured Terrimonas sp. | reverse complement strand
ACCCAATAGCGCATACGAATCGACACTTTCCCATTCCCCCTATTCATTGGCAAACGTGGTTACTTCTTATGAAAGGAAACTGGGTAACCATTACCTGAAATTGCTCGCCGGCTATGAACAGGAGAAAAAATCCTTTACATCATTATATGGAAGAAAAGAGAGTTTAATCTCAGAGTCGGTGCCATCCATAACTACTGCACTCGGAGCAGCAACACTTAAGGATTCGAAATATGAGTGGGCAACGCAAGGGGTTTTTGGCCGGTTCAATTATAATTATAAAGAAAAATACTTGTTGGAATTTAGCGCACGTTACAACGGGTCGTCCAGGTTCGCGCCGGATTCAAGGTGGGGATTTTTTCCATCGGCTTCTGCCGGATATCAAATCTCGAGAGAAAATTTCTGGGATGCGATCGAGCCCTATATCAACCAGTTAAAAATAAGAGGTTCTTATGGTTCATTGGGCAACCAAAATGTTGCCAACTACCTGTACATACCCACTGTAACTGTTAATCCGGAAACCCCATGGATAATCAATAGCGCGCGGCCGCCGTACGCCTTAACACCGAACATCCTCAGTGAGAATTTAACATGGGAAACCATAACAATGGCTAACATTGGCATTGATGCTTCGTTCCTTCGCAATCGCTTAAGCCTGACTTTGGATGTGTTCGACAGGAAAACAACCAACATGTTTGGTCCGCAGGCGACTCTCCCCTATACTTTAGGCACAGGTACGCCAACCGCTAATAATGCTTCGTTATCAACCAAAGGATTTGAACTGATATTGAACTGGAACGACAGGATTGGATCTGACTTTTCATACAATGCACAAATAAGTATCGGGGATAATAAATCCAAAATCCTGAAATACAGAAATGAAAGTGGATTTATTGATGATTGGTATAATGGAAAAGAAGTGGGTGAAATTTGGGGTTTTGTTACCGATGGATTAATTCAAACACCGGATGAAAAGATACCGGACCAGACGGCGTTATATCCAAATTGGGGACCGGGCGATATGAAATATATCGATCTCAACGGAGATGGTAGGATTACTGAGGGCGTGCGTACGCTGGCTGATCATGGTGATTTAAAAGTTATTGGCAATAGTACCCCACGCTACAATATTGGTATTGCAGCAGGGTTTAATTGGAAGGGTTTGGATTTTAATATGAACTGGTCCGGAAGTTTACAACAGGATTATCTTCCGGGATTTGGCGTTAATACCTTTTGGGGCCTCACTAATTCGTGGGCCAATTCTGCCGTATTTACAGGCGCACCCGTTTTAGACTATTGGCGTCCCGCGGATGAAACAAATATCCTGGGGCCGAATACCGACGCTTATTTTCCCAAACCTTATTTCAGCAATGAAACTTTAAAAAACAGGGAACCTCAAACCAGGTATATACTGAATGCAGCTTATTTGCGGTTAAGAAATATCCAGCTTGGATACACACTTCCGGCGAATATTTCCCAAAAGGCAGCCATTCGAAGAGCAAGGATCTTTGTTTCAGGAGGAAACCTGGTAACGATAAAAAGCTTGCCAAAAGACGTGGATCCTGAGCAGACTATCGTAGGAGAAGAAGGCTATAATAATAATGGTTCTTTTTATCCGATGTCGGCAACCTTAACCGTTGGGGTAAACCTCACATTCTAAATCAAAAAAGTCATGAAAAATATAAAGCTACTCATAGGAGCGTTTGTACTTGTGCTGCTCAGTGCGTGCGAAAAGAATTTTTTAGACCGAAAACCTCTCGACCAGGTTGGCGCATCAGATTATTTTAAAAGCCCTAAAGATCTCCAGACGTATGTAAATCAATTTTATACCAGCGCCTCATTTCCAATTGTGGCCAACTACGGCTCAGATTTTAATTCGGATAATGCTGTGTCAACTAATTTTAATGCGAGGCTCGCGGGAACGCGCACTTTAGATGGCGCTGATTCGATTGGCTTTAGCAGGGTGAGAAATGTGAACTATTTCTTTGACAATTACAAACGGGTTGAAGAAAATGCCGCTTTTGACGATTATAAGCAATATGTAGGCGAAGCTTTCTTTTTCAGGGCGGTTATTTATTTTGATCTCTTGCAGGGCTGGGGTGACATTCCATGGTTTACAACAGTACTCGGAACCGAATCGCCAGAACTCCTTAAACAAAGAGATCCGAGAAACGTTGTTGCAGACAACATCATCGCGGATCTCGATTCAGCGGCTTTATATCTGCAGGCAGAAAAAACTGACGGTGCGTCGCGGGTTAATAAATGGATGGCTCTTCTCATTCAAAGCAGGGTTGCACTCTATGAAGGCACCTGGGAAAAATATCATGCCGGTGACCCATTTGGTGTAGCCAACGCTCAGCCTGATAAATACTTTAATAAAGCGGTTGAAGCTACCACAAAAATTATGGAATCGGGTGTGTATAATATTTATTCTACAGGCTCGCCAAACACGGATTATTATGACCTGTTTTCCAGGCAACGAAGCTACGCAGGAAATATGGAGGTAATGTTTTGGAGAAGCTATGACAATGGACTGGGAAAGGGTGAAGGGGTATTTACCAGGGACCGAAATTACCGTCAGCGTACACCTAATGAACATTCCGAGACAAAAGAGCTGGCCGATGCATATTTGTGCACTGACGGCAAACCCATATCTGCCAGTTCACTTTTTCAGGGCTATACCAACATCGGGCTCGAAATGCAAAACCGGGATCCGAGATACTTTCAGACGTTCGGTACGCCTGGTCAGCCCTGGACTATTAAAGCAGATGGCACAATAACAAATTATGATGCGCTGTATGCCATTCTCAACCAGGGCGTAGAACAATACTCTCCAAGTGGATATGTACTTCGGAAAGGCTACGATAACCGTGAAATATACCAAATCCCTCAATATGAAGAAACACCTGGCATCGTTTACAGGTATGGGGAAGTATTGCTCAATTTCGCTGAGGCCAAAGCCGAATTGGGTACGATAGACCAGGCTGATATTGACAAGTCGATAAAAATACTCAGGGACAGAGTTGGCATGCCCAATTTGATACTTTCAGCAATAACTGTAGATCCTGACTGGGATTTCCCAACTTTATCTCCCATCATTAATGAGGTGAGGCGCGAACGGCGGGTTGAACTTGCAGCAGAAGGATTCCGGTTTGATGATATCATGCGCTGGGCCGCTGCAGATGAACTGATTGTTGGCAAAAGGCCTCACGGTTTTAAGGCTTCTCAGCTTTCCGTTAATCCTTACCCGGTTGACGCGAACGGGTTTCTTGACCCTTATCAGGAAAAGCTTCCTTCCGGTTATGGTTTTAAAATCGGCCGCGATTACCTTAATGCCATACCAAAAGATCAGCTTCTATTGAATCCCGCATTGGTTCAGAACCCAGGCTGGAACTAAAGTCAGGAACCAGGTGCAATACGTACCATAAAACAGAACAAACATGAAAAAGAAAAGAAATTTTACGCGTCGGAATTTTATAGGATCGGTAGCGGCAGCGACAGTAGCTACGGCGATAACAGGCCCATTTCAAAGCCGCGCATCCGGTATAACGATTTTGAATAAGACCCAGGGCAAGCTTGCAGCTTTGGGTGGAACACCCATACGAGCTGCAGGTCCAATTGGTCCGTCGTGGCCGTATATCGATGACAGAGTGGTAGATGCTGTTGTCAAGACAACAAAGAGTGGAAAATGGAGCCGAATACAATCGCCGAACGGCACCGTTCCCACATTTGAAAAAGAATTCGCCGCATTGATTGGCGCAAATTATTGTGTTGGCACCGGTGCGGGAACGCAGGCGTTAAGCACTTGTGTAGAAGCCTTGGGCATCGGCCCGGGTGATGAAGTGATCACTTCTCCTTATACAGACATGGGCACCATCTCATCTATACTCACCAGCAGGGCTCTTCCCGTGCTGGTGGACCTGGATCCCGATTCCTATCAACTCGATCCCGATGAAGTGGAAAAAAGGATCAACAAAAATACAAAGGCAATTATGCCCGTTCATATTTTCGGTGTGGCCGCTAATATGGAACGCATCATGTCTATTGCAAAGAAGCACAACCTGAAAGTAATAGAAGATGCGTGTCAGGGTCCGCTGGCGCGCTACCAGGGAAAAGGATTAGGAACGATTGGCGATCTTGGGTGCTTCAGCTTCCAGGCCAGCAAGCCGATAGCTTGTGGTGAAGGAGGAGCAGTGGTGGGCAATGATCAGGCGTTGATGGATGAGTGTTATACTGTACAAAACCACGGCACCTCCCGTAAAGGCAGCAATGAAACGATCGGTCCTAAAAATCGCATGAATGAGTTTGAGGGAGCGATTCTGATGGGACAATCTCCGGGCATTAAAGAACGTTTTCAAACGCGCAATGACAACGCGAATTACCTCACTTCGCGCTTGAAGGATTTTGCTGGTTTGACTCCTCAGAAGCATTACCCCGGAACAGAGAGCGGCGCATACTATCATTATGGCATGACGTATCACAAAGATCATTTCAATGGTGTGGAACGCGGTAAATTTTTAAAGGCAGTAGCAGCCGAAGGAATACCCCTGGGCTCGTATATCAAAACCGGCCTGCATCGTGAACCGTGGGTGAATCACATCGTAGGACTGAAAAGTTACAAAGCGATGTACTCCGCCTCGCGGCTGAAAGCATTCCAGGAAAGCATGCGCCTGCCCATTTGCGATAGAATTACTGATGAGACGATGGTATCGTTCTGGGGATCGGGAGCATTGCTGGCAAGCAGGGAAGAGATGGACAACATCATCAACGCCATCATGAAGGTGTATGAAAACAGGGACAAGCTCAAGTCTGTTTAGAACAGGGATTGCCTTACTTAAGACTATAGCTGTAAAGATGAGATCCGCTCACAAAGTAAATGCGGCCGTCGAGGTAATCTCCTCCTGCATTGATCGGAACAGGCGATTCTGCTATCATGGTCATATTGAACGAACCGGGTTCGATCCGCACAATGCCTTTTCCAAAAAGAATATAGATTTCCTTTTTAGGCCCCGAAATAAAAATTCGCGGTGACTGCGCTGCGGTTGTCCTTCCGAAACGGACCTCTACATCCTCCTGGTGAATAATCTTCCGTTTCACCGGATCAAAAACGAATAACGTCTTATAGTCGGCTATTCCGTAAACCAATCCATCCCGGCCAACGCACATGTCACTGTAGGTTTGTACGTCGGGGATCAACGCTGTGTGCCACGCTAAGCGCTTCGAGTCCATATCCATAATATATACCTCAGCCTCCGTTGCTTTCTTTTCACCACCTGTACCGGGAGCGGTGGTAGTTCCTCCCAAAAGCCTTCCCCCCGGTATCGCCACCATACTCATCGTGGACTGATCGCGGATAACAGCACTGTCCGGCAGCACGGTCCGCATTTTTTTTCTGCGATCCCAGAATAGCAATCCCCCGCCTGTATAGCCATATTCCGGCGTGCCGCTCATGATGATGGTTCTATTATCCGGATACGCAAAAATGCGTGATGGCCTGTGAATGACAGGATCTGCATCCGCCAGCAATAGCGGATTAGTCTCTTCTCCCTTTTTTGTATTGGTCCAGGGTTTCCACGGATCCCATTCGATCAGCGCACCCTGTGGATATACACCGAAATAAAATCGGTCGCCCTGGCTTGCCACCGCATTGAACTGGCCCACTGCTTCACTATTCGTTAGCTTGTTGGTTTTTGGATCGTATTCAAAAAATCGCATAGGAAAGGCAGTACCACCTACAATACTGCCTTTGGGCGAAGCGCCTGCTCCCATTACTATGGCGCCGTCGCTGGTGTAATGAATGTTTACTTTCTTTTCGGAATTTGTTTTTGGGTCTTCCACAATGAGTATCCGGTCAAACAAATCCAGCGTGCCGATCTTCTTACCATCGGGGAAGTGGCGATGGAAAAGCCCCTGGCTGCCTGTGATGATGGATTTCGGATGAAGAGAATGTTGTCTGCCTGTTTTGCGCCGCCTTCCCTGGTAAAATTCATACCAGTCCACACTACTGTCGCGCAACGGTTGCCCGTAAACTTTTCCATTCACATCGCGGTAGAGATATGCAGAACCCCGCTTGCGCTCCGATTCTTCCAACATAGGTGTTGCCTTCCCTGAAACAGGATCAACAGCCATGATCTGGCTGGCCGTGTTGCCCAGCGCAAAATAGATCCAACCTGCATTGTCTGCTGCGAGGTACCTTGGGTACTGCCGCCAGTTCTGCTCGTACAGATAACCATAGTCCCTGAATTGCCGTGTTGTGGGATCAAAGGAAACCAGGCCGCTATTGGGATAGGTAACCGCCCAAATAACTCCCTTGTCGTCTTCGGTCATCCCCATGGCCATCCTGGGCTTGGTTTCGCTGCTGAAAGTAAATGCGCGCTTAACGGGATCAAACTCTGCAAAATGACCATTGAACAGCGTATAGTATTTGTTCGCGCCGGAAAGCACCGAAGAATAGGGAACGTCGCCGTAGGGAACATCCAACGCAAACGGTGTTTTGAATTGTTCGCTTTTGCCGGTTTCGGCATCAATCATCAACAGGGCATAACCGCCGCGATGATCAAACAACCATACCAGCACCACGTTCCTTCCATTGCCATCAACGGTAGCAACAACACCTCTCGGGCTACTGATCGGCGCCACCACGCCATGATCAAAAAAACCATTGCCCAAATCCTGGGAAACCACAGGAACAGCTAAGGCAAGAGAAAAAACCAGCGTGATCAAATGCGCTGCAACAGCCTTTTGACCGTCATGTAAAACTGAGTGTAACACCAAACTGTTTTCCGGGTTGTGTTGAGATAATTTTTTAATGTCAATGTTTTAAAAGCACGTCCCCAAGTCATCAGGGAGTGATCGTAATATTCACTTCCTTAACTATCTGTTCACTTCCATCTATTGTATTATTGGAAGCAACAAAATAAGCCTTGTAGGTTCCTGGTGTTTTATATGTATAAGTATATTCAGCAGGCTTTGCCGCATAAACAGATGACCGTACGGCAACTGCCCAGTCCGCGCCCAAATTGACTGTGCCCAGGGTAATGGGTCCCGACACTGCCCAGTTTTCACTTAGCGGATCGTTGTATGGACTGTTCGGATCATAGGGTACATATTCCGGTAACACAGCGGAAGGAACATATGCCGCGCTATCGGGGTTGTAGATGGGATTCTCCGGATCAAAGATCGGGTTGTTGGGGTCAAAGATGGGATCATTCGGATCTTTATAAGCCGGTCCGTATAAAGTTACCCTCGTGGCAGTAACCTGCGATCTTGCCGGTGCATCGTCGGGGTACTGATCCACGATCCTGAAACCTGCATGAATCTGGTCGGCAATGGTAATTGGCGCGCCGGTACTCAACGTATCCTTACTGTTCAGCATGAAGCTTTCAATGAGCCACTGCATGCCAAATCCATTCGCCACCTGTGGCCTGTTAAGATATTTGAATGCAAAATACACCGGCTTTCCCGCCACCACAAAGTTCGACACATCCACTGTATCGGATGCCACCAAAGCCGCACCGGTAGCAAGTGTAAAGCTGCTGGTGATATCTGTCCAGGTGGCTGCTTTCACGCTCGCCAAATCATCATAGTCACCGGCAAAGTCTGTAGAAACAAGGATCGAGAGTTGATCGGCTTGCGTGCCGGGAGGATTACCGGGTGCAACGCCGTTTTTAAAAGTTAGCGTGACACCTTTTCCCGAAACATCAACTTCCCTTCCGTCTTTAAAGGCATAGTCGTGCAACATTTCGCCTGAATAAAATGAGATAACATCGGCGCTTCCCTGGATCTGGAACTTAACCGGATCGCCTGCTTTATAAGTGTCGGCTTCAGCAGTTACCGCAAAATCAGGAGCCTCTTTTACATCCAGCTCCTTCGAGCACGATGCCATTACAAACAGTGCTGATAATATAATGTAACATCTGAATTTCATGTTATGTAGTTATTTGATTATTAATTATTACCAGCCGGCGTTTTGGGTCATTAGCTGATTGTTGGTCATTTCCTTGTCGGGTATAGGCATTAACAGATCCCTCGCTGTTACTCGTGCGAACGACAAAACGAATGCTGAACCCGGAGAATCCTGCTGCGCAAGGTTTGCCATATTCTGATTAACCTCTAAAAATATACCCCACCTTAGTAAATCGCCCTTACGCAGTCCCTCCATATTGAACTCTCTCATTCTTTCATCCTGGATAAAAGAAAGAAACGCTTCCTTAGATGCCGACTGAGAAGCAGTAACATCGCCTTCGTGAACATCATAAATGGTAGCCGTTGCTGTGGCGCCGGTGCCTCCGCCACCTGTTATAGTGATTATCGGGGGAGTTGAATATTTACCTTCCTTATAAAATGTGAAGCCCGAGCTGTCGCGATCCAACGTGATGGCCGTGACTACTCCGCCTTCAACAGTGGCTTTTCCCGTTGCATCCTGGCCATCTTCGCCGCCGGTGAAAGTTACTGTGGGCTCGCTGGTGTAGCCGGATCCGCCACTGGTCACGGCAACCGTTTTCACTCCCGACGACCATGCTCTTTCCCTTACCTGGTTGACTGCTGCTATCGCCTCAGCGGTGGGGCCGTTAAGTGCATTTTCTGCTTCAGCAAACATCAGCAATATATCAGCATAGCGTAAGAGGGGCATGTTGGTTGCCGAAACAACAGAAGATCCCCTGGCGATCCTTTCGTATTCCCTTCTCCATTTCGCGGGTTGATACACCCATTTGTCTTTTTCAGTAGCCGGAATATCCTTCATATTTTTAAGCCCGTTTACTGGTCCGTTCACGTAAGTAAAATGTGCGATGTCCCACCATTTTCTCAAATCTCCGTCTTCAAACACATTATAGAACTTCGCGGTAGTGCTCATGTACGCCGGCGCATTTCCTGTTGCTGAACCATTCACCGAAGTGGGTCCGTTGATGTACCCGATATTCGTCCACTCTGCATATGCTTTCGTGTCGGCATCTGCGTTGTTACCATAAAATTCCACTTCCCAAAGATTTTCCTGGATGTCATATTTGTCCTGCGCCAAATTGATAAAAATTTGCGGGTAGCTCGGGTTAAGACTATGGCCAGCTTCTCCGTCATCCATTACCTTCTTAGCCCAGTTTTTTGCTTCCTGGTATTTGGAAATGTCTTTAAGCGGTTCTCCTGCCATGGTCAGGCACACCCTGGCCAACATGCCGCGAACAGCCGATTTATTAACGGCGCCGGCATACCCCAGTTCCCTGATGCCGGGTACAAGGGGTTCTGCTGAGGTCATATCCGATAAGATCTGCGCATACACTTCCGCTATCGGCGACCTTGCAATATTCACCTCATTCACCGAGGCCGTTGGAGTTGTTTTTATAGGAACGGGGCCCCAATATTGCACCAGCAGGAAATAGTAATATCCTCTCAGGAAAAGCACCTCACCTCTTATTTTATCCCTGTATGACTGGGCAATTTCCTCGTTTCTGTCCAAATTGGCCAGCAACACATTTGCACGGTTGATGCCGTCCCAAAGGGTGTTCCAGAAAGGATTCATAAATGGATCCGATGCCGAATAGTTATAATTGAAAGGCCCGTTTAGTGTAAGCCTGTTCATGTAGGACACATCTGCCTGCCAGCCTAACAGATAATTAGCGTATGAACCCCAGAGACCGCTGCTTCCGAGGCTGCTATATACACCTGCTTTGGCAAAATCCAGTTGGCTCTCGGTTTCATAATAAGTAGAGGTGCTAAGGAAATCTGTTGGCGTGGTATCCAAAAATTTCTTACACGAGCCGGAGCTCAGCACAAGAATTACGATGTATAAATAATAATTTCTTTTCATCCTGTATTTTTTTGTAGTGGGTTTCAAAATGCTGCTCTCAGGCCAAATACAATTGTACGTGCCTGCGGATATGCCGAAAAATCGTATCCCGGCTGAAGGACGTTGTTGAGGGTGGAAACCTCAGGATCCAACCCGCTGTAATTTGTCCATGTAAGCAGGTTTTGTGCAGCCACCTCTACCGTCAGGTTGCTTAAATACAACTTTTTGATCAGCCTGGCTGGCAAAGAATAACCAAGAGAAACTGTTTTGAGCCTTAAGTAAGATCCATCTTCCAAATTCTTGGATGAAAAGTAACCGATGAAGCCCTGTCCCCTTGTTCTGTAATTTTCGTTGGTTTGGTTTTCAGGGGTCCAGCGATTCGCATAGCTCGCATATTGATTGATACCATGAAAGCCATTGCTGTTACCTTCCAGCAAAAGTCGGTTGGCGTTATAGATATTATTTCCGTAGGACCATTGAAGAAACACGTTCAGGCTAAAACCTTTGTAGGTAAAATCGTTCGAGAATCCGCCGATGTGGATGGGCTGGCCGCGGCCGATAACTGTTATGTCTGAAGCATTGACCGTACCGTCACCATTCAAATCTCTCAATTTGATGTCGCCCGGCCGTATCGTGTTTCTTGTGGTACCATTAGTGGCTACAGTATTTTTAAGCACATATACGTCTGGTGCAGGATTATCAAAATCGTCGTATTGATAATTACCGTCCCATATATACCCTATCATCATGCCTATCGGCTTTCCGATTTCGTGCAGGAACAACGGCTGGCCAAACTGGGACAGATAAGTGGCGTTGCTGCTTAAAGCAGGCTGACCATAAGTAAGTGCAAGAATCTTATTCCGGTTGAAGCTGATATTGAAATTACTTCTCCAACTGAAGGCCCCTGAAGATATATTCAGGGTATTTAAGGTAATTTCTATACCATCGTTTCTCAACCTGCCAATATTCTCCTGTGCAGATCCAAATCCCGAACTGGGCGGTAAATCAGCATCCAAAAGCAAATTTTCTGTTATCCTGCGGTACAAATCCAATTCAAGCGAAATTTTGTTATCCAGTATTCCAAATTCATATCCAATGTCTATTTGTTTTGTTTTTTCCCATTGCAATAATGGATTACCTAAAGTAGACAGGTAGGCGCCCGGCGTTGGAGGCTGGTTGTTGAATGAGTAGCCCTGGCCGCCATTGTTCAGCGTCAAATGAGGATAAGCGTCAAAGTCTCCCACCCTGTTATTTCCGTTTTCACCGTAACTCACCCTAAGCTTTGAGTTAGAAATAAACGGGAATGCATTCCTGAAAAAATCTTCCTGGTCCATGTTCCAGGCGATGGCGCCACCGGGAAAATAACCCCAGTGATCCAGGAATTTCGAGGATCCGTCTGCCCTGAAGTTTAAAGTGATCAAATATTTGGATTTGTAATTGTAATCCAGTCGCGCGGCATACGATGCCATCGAATTAATGGTGTTGTAAATATTGGGAGAGTTAAAGGTGTTGGATGAGGCGTCATCTAACCCATCCATCTTTTGACCTTCATTAGGCAACTGGGTGCCCGTGAAACTCGTAAAGAAAGTTTTATAGCTGTTTACACCAAAAAGCAACAATCCGCTGATGGTGTGGTCGCCTCCAAAAGTTTGTTTATAGTTGAGCGTATTTTCGTTGGAAAAACTGTTGCTGTTGGTAACGCCGAGGTAACCCCATATTCCGTTTTTGTTAGAAGGGTTTATCGGGCTTCCCTGTGAGGTCTTCGAATTATAAAACTGCTCACTGCGCCTTTTCACCTGCATGATACCGGCAGTGGATTTAAACGTAAGGTTTTTCGTGATGTCATAGCTTACATAGCCATTCGCTTTAATAATATCGGTGATATTATGCTGATACTGGTTCTCCAGGTCAATTACCGGGTTGATCCTGAAATCACTGGTGGTGATAAGCGATTCATCGCCTTCCTGTGTCAGCAGGTCCTCGTTAGGGTCTGAAGCAATCGGGCGGTACATCCATGCCCTCACCAGTGCGGTTGATGTTGCATTACCTCCGCCGTAAATAGACCTTATTTGCTGTCCGTAAGCATCGGTTTGTGTAAAGTCGGCCGTGATTCCCACTGTAAATTTATCACTGATCGTTTGGTCAAGCGTTATCCTGCCGGTGTACCTGCCGAGTCCCGTATTAATAATCACTCCTTTCTGGTCAAAGGCCGAGCCGGATATCGAATACCTGGTTTTATCGCTGCCGCCGCGTATTGCAACGTTGTATATCTGGATGACCCCGGTTTCCAAAACATGATCCTGCCAGTTTATTCCTTCCACATTTTTATAATCGTCCAACGTTTTGCCATCTGCGAAATATGCAGGCGTTGCCCATGCCAGCGGATCAAGTTCCTGTTGATACTTAACAAACTCGTACGGGCTCATCATGGGTATTTGGTCGGGAGGAATTTGATAACCCAGCGAACCATTCAGCGTTACCACCGCCTTTCCGGGTTTGCCTCTTTTTGTTTGAATCAATACCACGCCATTGGCGCCTCTCGATCCATATATCGCTGTTGACGACGCATCTTTTAATATGGTCATGGATGCAATCTCTTCCGGGTTTATGGTGGCAGGATCAAGATTTTCAATCGGAAATCCATCCACAACATATAAAGGGGAGGTACTTTGCGTGAGTGAACCTGCTCCCCGGATCATGATATTGATACCACCTCCCGGCTGGCCATCCACATTGTTTACCTGCACTCCCGCAACGCGCCCTGCCAACGCATCTCCGAACGACGCTACCGGCGCTTTCGCGAGGTCGTGCACATTTACATAACCCACAGATCCGGTCAAATCAATTTTCTTCACCGATCCATATCCAATTACCACTACCTGGTCCAGCGAAGAGGCCTCTGATTGCAGATCGATATCAATTCTCGCGCGGCCGTTGATGGCAATCGTTTGGCTTTTGTACCCGACAAAAGAAAACGAAACAGAATCGTTTGGTGATACACCAGACAAATTATAGCGGCCCCCGGGATCCGTGGTTGTGACACGCTCGCTTCCCTTCAGCGCAACGGTAACCCCGTTCAGGGGTTGATTGTCTGTAGCGGACCGAACGACACCCGATACGGTTTGCGCCTCAGTGGTTGCACTGAACGCAAAAAAGAATGCCGTCAGTAATAAAGACAAAATTTTAAGATGGCGTAGCAGTTTTTTGGTCATAAAATTTAGTTTTGGCTATCCGGTTTTTGTTAATATTGCTATTTTCCCAAATTGCAGATTGAAGTTTAATGAAAGTCGAATTCGTCTTATTTTCGAAAAGTCGTGTAAGCCGTTTTAATGAGTGTTTATAGAATGACGCCGTCACCAATGCTCATAATAGTGCATGTGCCATTATAGAATTCTATAAAATTTTTTCTTATTTCCCCGAACATGCGCAATACAAGATCAGCCAGGAATGCATGTTCTGTTTTGCTTCGCTATTGCTTTTTTCTTATCAGTATTTTATCAGGAATCGTCTAAAACGAATCTATAACTTTTTTTTTCTTGTTTAGCAAAAAAAAGATTTGCAAACGTTTGAAATGGTTATTCAAACGTTTGAAATCCTTTCAGCGAAATTATCAGCAATCGCTTACTGCAATGCAGTTTCAATCAACGTTGCGGCGGCAATAACATCAAGTGTGAAATCACATTAAAGTTTCAGGAACCGTTTTGCATTGCCCGACCGCAATAGTTCTTTGGCGGCAGCATCGGCTTCACTTTCTCTCAATGCTTCTATGCGCAGAAGACCTGTTACGTAGTCGAGAATCGGCGAGTGCGTGCCGAAGGCAAATCGTTCTTTGCCTTGTGTTTTGAGAAGAGTGCCCAGGTCAATCAATGTCCTTCCTGAAGTGTCTATCAGCACTTTTGCGTTTTTAAACAACACTGCATCTGCTTCATCAAGTTTCATGCTGTTGGCCACATTGAGTATGATGAATTTTGCATCAGGAACTTCTTTTATAATCGGCAGAATATTTTTTAATGTCCATTCGGGCTTTGGGGTGCCCACTACATAATCTATATCCATCCACGACCGCAGGCGGCTATCTGCCATACGATAGGTGAATGCAACGGGTACGTCCTGGTCGCGCGCTCTCTTTACCAACTCGATCAGCGAGGTATTCGTGATATCATAATCGTGATATTTGGGATAGAGCCGGATGCCTTTCATTCCCAATTTTCCGATGCTGTTTTTCATGTCGTCGCGCCATCCTGCGTATATGGGGTTAATCACCGCAAACGGTACAAAGCGATCCCTGTAGCGACCCGCCGACTTTATCTCATCGTAAAGCTCCTGGTTAGCTGCCTGGGTATTTTTATAAAATATCCCGTTCATGCTGCTAATCACGGAAACGTCCACCCCAAACCGGTCCATCGTGGAACCCAGCGTTGCACAGGTATTGTGCTTAAGCTGCATGAAGGGCCAGTGGCCCACATAAGCATTTATATCAATCAACATTGCGACCTGCTTTCTTTAAAAGATTATTGTAATTGTCGAAGAAAACTTTCTTCTTCTGGGATTCAGTCAGTCCCGATGCCAATATTTTTCCAACGCTCTGGTAATAACAATTATCGGAAGCGAAAAATATACGGTCCTCGCCCAAATGCTCGACGGCAAAGTCTATCATATTTTCTGAATTGTTGCTGCCCGAGGTATCTACGTAGATGTTGGGATAATCTTTAAACATTTTGCATTCGTATTCCCAATCGCCTCCTCCTCCTATGTGGGCGTATTGAAAAATACCTTCAGGATATCTCGTGGCAATGTCTATGAAATCTTCAGGGATCGAAGTGTTTGGCTGTTTATAGCCATTGTATTTCATGCGGTAACCTCCTACCCCAATCTGACATTCCGCATGCGAAAAAATAATCATCTTCAGGTCAATAAGTTTCTCTATGATAGGATAATACAGCGGATCGTTGATCTTTACCTGGTAATACAGTTCGCCTGTTCCAATCATACCCACATCCGTGCAGCGCCTGATTTCCTCCAGCGACTCCTTCTTATAAGTAGGATTGAGAACAAACCCGCCTAACAGGTGGTCGGGATATTTTTTGATCGCCTTTATCGTTAAATCATTGTACTTCCTGAACTGTTCAGGCGTACCCGGCATTACGTCCAGGTATCTGGAGATCACCTGCTTGTCTATCGCGAGCCGCTCTCCGAAGTCCAATTGTTCCTCCGGGCTATTATCGGTAAAATAAATATGCGCATGCGTATCAATCTTCCTGTATTTCTTCACTTCCTTCATCACATCATATTTCGGCCCGGGTGAAATTGCATCCTCTTTCCCGCTTTTTATCCCTGTGGAGGCTGCACTTTTGAGACGGCTTCCGATGATTAGGCCCGCTGCACCAGCCGCGCTCCGTGTAACAAATTTTCTGCGATCAACATTCATAAGCTTAATTTTTTGACATCTCCAAGAGATTTGAGGCTACCCCTGATTACTCTTCATTCACGCATTTACAGATTTCCTGATCGACTCGGCATTCTTATGGATCTTTTCGATCGCGGATACGATGTAGTCCATATCCGATCTTGGACCGAGAAGCAGCTCCTGCATAAACCACACAGCTTCCTCGTTACATAACTTATCATTTTGGGGACAATGATTTCTCTCCAAATACTTTCTGAAATCCAACATGTCCGCAGGATACATCTTTTTAAAATTCTTCGATTGAAAGGCGTTTTGCAGATAAGGTTTGTCGTTTAACGTGGCATATCCGCGCGAGCAGGGAACGCCTTCCGCATTCAATGCCTTAATAAATGCGGTTCTGGACAGGCCCTTGAATTCGTCTTTTTGATACCGGAAAGGAAAGATGTGAAACGCCGCCCGGGTAACGTGATCATAAAGTTTATACGGTTCAATACCGGGAATGTCATTGAGTTTCGATTGAAGGTAGGCGGCATTTTCGTTCCGGGTAGTCGTCTGCCCCTCCAGCCTTTTCAATTGCGCCAACCCAATGGCAGCCTGGTATTCGGTCATGCGCAGCTTGGTACCGAACATTGCCGGCCCCGAACCATATTTTCCAATCATACTGCCATGAGAGATGCCATAGTTGTGATACGAATAGCATCGATCGATAAATTCCTCATCATCGCTCACAATTGCGCCGCCCTCGCCTATCGGAATATTTTTTGAATTTTGGAAACTGAAGCATCCCGCGTCGCCGAACGTGCCCATCTTTTTATGATTAATTTCTGCGAGCCAGGCCTGGCAGGCGTCTTCAACCACAACAAGGTTATGTTTTTTTGCAATTTGCATAATGCGTTCCATATCCGATGGCAACCCGGCGATGTGAACCGGTAAAATGGCGCGCGTGCGTGATGTAATTTTTTCTTCTATTTTATTTACATCCATCTGAAAAGTTTCAGGATCAGTGTCAACAAAAACGGGCATGGCGCCCGCCTGAAGTACCGCCTGAGGAGTGGCGATAAATGTATAGGGAGGCACAATCACTTCATCTCCGCCGCCAACGTCCAAATTAACAAGGGAACAGATCATTGCATTCGTTCCATTAACCGTTGTTAGGCAGCGTTTGGCGCCAATGGTTTTGGCCCACTCATTTTCAAATTGGGTTACCACCTTTGAGCGCGACCACACACCACTTCGTAATACTTCCAGCACCGGCGGTTCATCCGTTTCGCGGTTCCATATCGGCCATTCGGACCACTTAGGTTTTTGTTTCGGATCCCAAACGGGGGCCCCTCCTAAAATTGTCGGCGTATTGATATCCCTGGCGTTCGAAAAAAATGCAGATACGGTGTTTATACCAAGGATCCCTCCGGCGCCGGTCAACAAGTTCTGTTTGATAAACCTCCTCCTTGAATCCTTTTTACCTGGCTTTTTCATTAGAAGAGCAATTTAGTTTTACGAAGAAAGGCAATATTAAATTTTGAACAGCTTCCCGGCGTTCTCGCATAGTAATTTTCGCCTGATCTTTTGGTCCGACGATAGCTTTCTTATTTCAGCAATAATTTTCGCTCCTATGCATTTCGGTGCGGTGCCATCCACATCCGTGCAGTCGCTGCCGAAAAGCAATTTATCCTGGTGCCGTTTAATAAATTCACGGGCGTGGTCCTCATCCCTCGTTAACGCATTCAATCCTGAGCCGGCCGAAAGATCGCCATACACATTCGGATAATCGCTTAGTAGCCGGTCGGTGTATCCGCCCGCAGTAACTTTTGTTTTGGGGTACCTGATGGTTTTGTCGGTATCATTTTTTCCGATACTCGCCCACCAAAGCATGGAATGACCGATAAAATTGACCTTCGGAAATTTTTCAAGCATCTTATAAAAACGTTCGAAGCCGTAATTATACCTATGATACTCCCAATGCATTAACACGGGAACGTCGTATTCTTGTGCGAGGGAGTAGATCTTCTGCATTTCTGCAGAATCACATTCTATACCGAACTTCGATTCGCCGATAACTTTTCCTCCTTTTTTCAGATATGTTTCGATTTCGTCAATCGCGTTTGGCAGGTCGGGAACTTCGTTGCCACCGAATAAAAACTCCTTCGGGTATTTCTGCGCCAGCTCATAGCAGGATTCGTTACCCCATGCATCGGCCTGCAATCCATTTCCCTCGCCATGCAATGTGGACGCAGTATTGGCGGGACTGCCGGCTGGCTGAAGGATCGTTATATCAGCTCCCATTGTTCGCTGATGGGCAATCAATTGTTCATTGGTTCTCCCGAGGTAGTGTACATGCTGATGGATATCGATAATTCTTTCACTGTTCGTGGACGGCAAGCCTAGTCCTTTCAGTTTTAGAGAGGTGCCGGCCATTATAATACCGGTATGCTTTAAAAATGTAAGACGGGAAAGCTTTTGTTTGGTCATTTTTCCAGTTGTTAGGCACTAGCAGATTGAACGATCTTAGCTGAAGTTCTTAGAAAAGAACGCGATGAAAATCATTCATTTCTGAAGATGACGTCATCGCGGAGCCGTGCATAACGAATCTAATGCTTTTTTCCCCTTACCTATCGCAAAAAATCTTTGCAATCGTTTGAAATGGTTTTACTTTCCTGTGATTTTTGCTTGTAATTGTCGTTGGAATAACGGCGTTAGCGCAATTCGGTGTCAGAAAGGCTTTTCTTCAATTCATCCAGGTGCTTACCGAAGTCTTTATAAAAACGCGACCGTGACAGCAAAACAGACATTACGATTAGTACGGCATAACCGCCGATGCGAAGCGAAAGATCTACGCGATACCAGGGCTCCATTAATTGTGCGGTACCCTCGTTCCGGAAAGCCTCGATAAAAATAACGAGGATAACAACTCCCGCCAGCGAAATAAAGCGATAAAACCATAACATCCGGCGCAAAGAACGCAGTTGACGCTGCAATTGATCCGCCACAGGGGCATCCGTTTTCCCCATCATTCCAAGAATAACGTGCACGACCGAAAAAAAGATGCAAGCGAGGATGATAACGGCTACAAAAAGCCCCAGAAAAGGATCGGTTCGCAGGTCGGGCGTTGTCAATGCCTGAATGATGAGAACGGCAAAAAGAAATGGGATGATGACAGCCTGCCGGGTGAGCGCAGCTTTTAACGAGGCCACCGGGCCGTGGCTTTTTTGTTGACTGAGTTCCATAATTTTGTTTTTTGAAGTGGAAGTATGCGTTGATTGATGGGTTTGCCATTCATTTTTAAGATCATCGAGTTCCATAACGTTATGTATTTGTAAGTTGTCTTAATTTCTCTTTTACTCTGCTCATTTTGACGCGCAAGGTGCTTTCACTTATTCCTAATATCGTTTCCATCTCTTTGTACGACTTGTCTTCCAGGTAGAGTAAAGTGAGTGCCTTTTCAATTTTATTCAATTGGTCAATGGCCTTATGCAATTCACGAAGCTGCTCATCGTCGGGCGGTGCAGAATCGTCTGTCATTTCAGGAACGGCTTCCCGTTGCACGGTAGGTATGGTCTTTTTCTTTTTACGAATACCGGCAATGGCGGTGTTGAGGGCCACCTGAAATAGCCATGTGCTGAATTTTGCGTCACCGCGAAACCTGTCAAATGACTGCCACGCCTGCACCATAATTTCCTGAAAGAGATCCTGCCTGTCTTCTTCCGTCTGGCCATACAATCGGCATATCTTCCAGATGAGTGGCTCTTTCCCTGCAATTTGTTCGGTGAAAGTATCCTGTCGTTGTTGTTGGCCCAATGCGCTCGATTTTAACTATCAGTAGTCGGAAACGCGAAAATGTTACAAACACGCCGAAATTTATTCAAAAACTATTGGCTGAAAATGATTGAGCGCATGGAAGCCTGTTGTCATGCTGGGTGACCAGGAATATTCGGTCTGTTTGCCGCCGTCATAGTCGATCCGGCAGAAATTTGCGTTCCAGGTTGTTCCGCTTTTGGGAGGCGTATTCGGCAGCAAAGCAAGCACCTGGTAAGGAATAAACACCTCGGCGGTCCATGAAGTGATAGTCGCGCCTATTTCCTGTTTGCCGCCATTGATCTTAACCAGTCTTTTTATGAGCTTGTCCTCCTTGTTCTCGCCGGGCCATGGCGACCAGGCGAGCGTTTGCCCGTCCAGGCGGGCAAGCGTTAACACAAGTTCTTTCGCTAATGGATTTATTTCGTATTCGAAGTATTGGCCCGAGGATGGATCGGGATGAAAGAATACTTCGAACACATCCCCATCGTAAATATTTTCAAAGTCGTTCCAGGGCTGAGTTGTTATCTTTCGATCGGTGCCGCTGAAAAGAAGGTAGATTCCCTTCTGAGAGTACATCATTTTGCTTTTGGAAACATAATGATTACTACCGGGTTGAATTTTTATGAACTCCGCCCATTTTATATCGGTCCATTGTGAATTACTTCCCGAACCATCAATTTCAAAGTCAGCGCATCGTTTTACGAGGTATGGCGCCGAAGTATCTTTGCCCGGCGCAGCCATGCTGAGGTCGGGAAAAGCCGTAAACAACGCTGCTATGCAAAAAAAGACGATGAATGCTCTCATTGAACTATCGTTAAGCTATCATGCAGAAATTAAATATAAGATATCTGGCAATATGCGAGCCCGGTCGATACTAACCGCAAAAACAGCTCTCTCTCTATACGTATCAACTAAGTTATTCCGTTTGCAAAAACCTCACAGGGTTGGCGGTAGCTGCACGAATGGCCTGTCCGCTTACTGCAGCAAGGCAAATAAAAACACTGAGCAATAAAGTAATAGCGAACACGTCCACACTGAAATCAACGCGAAAAGCAAAACCGGACAACCACTGATGGATAAAAAACCAACTGACAGCCGAGCCGGCAAGAAACGCAACAACCACCAA
>CAMPJQ010000002.1 GCA_946886925.1 uncultured Terrimonas sp. | reverse complement strand
GCCATAGCAGGTGCACACCGGGTTGGGAAAACGACATTGGCGGAAAAACTTCAGGAACATCTTCCTGGTTATACACTCAATACAGAACCCTATTACGAGCTGGAAGAATCAGGATATATATTTTCAGAAAGACCTGATGTGGATGATTTTATAAAACAATTTGAGTTTTCAATAAAACAAATCACGAAAAGTGGAGGCAATACAATTTTTGGCAGATGCCCGACTGATATTTTAGCCTATATCCATGCTATTAATGAAACTAAAGACATTCGATCATTCTTTGATAAAGCTCAAACAATCATCACAGGAATTGACCTTCTTGTATTTGTTCCCGTAGAAGAGCCGGATTTGATACCATGTCAGAAATCAGATCTGCCGGCGCTAAGTATAAGGTAAATGAAATACTTAATGATTGGATTTGGGATTTTGGTTCAGAAATAATTATAGTTAATGGAACTTTGCTGACGCGCATAGACCAAATTCTCGGTAAAATATCTTAAACATATGTTTTTTGTTTCCCCTGGTCTTCACGCCCTCTTCATTCAATACCCATTCGTTTCTGCCATCGTCCACGACTGTGCTTTTTTTACCGTTACTTTTTCGCCGCCACTGAAAACTTTTACGTTTGTACTATTTTCTAACTCAGGATATACCACCTGCGTAACACACTGCTTCCCGTTGGCAAACACTTCTATGATGGAACGGTCCAGGAAAATATCAAGCTGTAATGTTTCGTCTTTCCCCAACTCAAAGGGCGCCCTTTGTTCCGATACCTTTTCCGGAAATCCATCCATAGGCTGCCCGAATATGGCATGGGATGGCATGCTCACCGGCCCTTTTACAGATGATTTGATGAAGTTAACAACCAGTTGCTTTTTAATGGGGTCATAGCTGATCGCTGTTTCTTCCCTGCCATCCGGTGAGCAAAAAACTTTTACGCCATAAGGAGCTGTGGACCCGCCTTTCATTTCAATCTTCAGCTCTATGGACTTTCCTTTCGCTTTTAATGTTTGCTCTGTATTCGCTTCCAGCACTATATTATTTTCCTGCACTTCATTAAGCCTGATGGCTTTTACTTCTTCGGGCGGATGGATCTGCAGCGTTCCGTTCTTGGCGAGCGATAACACCCTTGGCAAACTCATAATGCCCGACCAGCCGTAGTCAGGCAGTCCTTCAGGTTTGCGTTCCAGCACCCACCCCCATATAATATTCCTTCCTTTATTATCCTGCAGTTGTTCCGGGGCAAAAAATGTTCCACCCGGCCAGTTCATCCGGCCATGCTGTTCAATGGTATACTTATCATTGGCAAAATTCCCGATGAAATACTGCGCACCAATATTATGACTGATGAAAAGCAGCATGGATTTGTTACCAATGGAAAAAAAATCGGGGCACGAAACATCTTCAGACGCATACAACCAGCTTTTGGTACTGTCTAACAGCCGGCCGATGTGCTGCCACTTGAACATATCTTTCGATTTGAACAGTGCCGGTGTTTTGCCTCCGGAGATCTGGTAATACCAGCCCGCCTTTTTATCGTACCAGCCTTCGGGATCCCAGGCCGTGTATTTTCCTGAATTACCAAACGGGTCGTCGGCAGCAGGGGTTTTCAAAACCGGATTGCCTTCAAATTTCTTCCATACTTTCAGGTCATCATCTGTTGCGTATGCTACCATGTTTGCCGAAGCGCCCTGTCCGTGATACATGATATGCGGAACCCCTTCTTTTGATAAGAATGCGCCACCGCTGAAAATGCCCTCTTCCATATCGCCGTCTTTTACATTCAGCATATCGGGATATAAGGTCCAGTGAAACAAATCGGTGCTCACTGCATGTCCCCATACATGCTCCATTTTGCCATTCCTTAATCTCTGATAAATATGTCCCAGGTGGTATTTCCCTTTCCAGTAAATGCCACCGTTGGGATCAAAGGGCATGGCATGACCCTCCGGGGCTACAAAATGATAGATGGGCCGATGCGGATCCGATTGCATCAGCGACCGCAATACACGGGCATCATTGATCATGCCGGGAATATCTTTCTGCTTTTCCTGCTGTGCCACACCACAATGGGCTAACACAATAAATAAAAAGAGGGCGCTTAATTTTTTCATACCGGGTTGTTGTTTATTTTGTTAACGCTCAATGTTGCGCATCTTCACATGCGCTATTTTTTCTGCTAAAGCGTATTTACCAATGCTTTCATTTTTTGCAAGCCGGTTTTGGCCACCAGCAAAGGATCCTGTGCCCAGTATGTTTTATTGAACAACTCCAGGGAAAGCACTTTTGTACCACCCATGGCCCGGAGGTCATGCAAAACCTGTTTAAGCGGAGCCACACCATCGCCGGGATATACCCTGTCGCCATCCGTTTGTTCATTTACAGGTTTATTACCCGGATAATCGTTCATATGTATTATTTCAATGGCTTTTCCACTAACCAACTTCAATCCGTTGAACCCTGAACCGCCGCGGAAAAGATGGTATACATCCGGCAATATCCGCGCATCAGCATCATTGGCAGCCGCAGCAATAGCCAATGCCTGACCTAAGCTATACAGCGTACCCGAAGCGCCCCAGAATTCTAATTGCGGCATTACCTTATACTTTCTTCCCAGTTCCAGTATCTCACGGTAATAGATACCCGCCGGCCGGAAATCTACTGGCTCATTTTTTTCAACACCTGAAGGAGGTGCAGCAATGCGGCGACAACCCAGCGCGGCCATTATCTTCATCTCTTCTTCCAGTTCCTGCAATCCTGCCTTCCTTTTTGCGGTATCATTCACCATCCATGGAGTGAAACTGATCGCATTTTCCACTGTAAGCTTGTGGTCTGCAATAAATTTTGCGAGTGCATCCACTTTGTTACCCTGTTTAAGATAATCTCTTATATCATTCACCCACAATTCCACGCCATCGTAGCCTGCTTCAGATGCAATTTCTAACGACTTAAGCAGTCCGGGTTTTTGTCCGCTGATGGTGCTGGTATTAAGACAAAAGCGAAATGCCCCGCTTGCATGGCCGGGACTTGCTTTGATAAAGGAGGGCATAAAGGCTGTTAAAGCTGCTGCACCGGTAAGTTTTATAAGTTTCCTTCTGTTAAGCATAAATGGTAGAATGAAAACTTAAGGTAGGTATTTTTTGAGTGAGAGCATAAAGCGAATCATATTTTTTACTCAGCGTGTTCCTTTATAAAAGCAATGATCTTGCTGTAAGAATCCAGTAGGTTGGCTCCCGTCCATCCATGAGATTCAAGCGGATAATATACCAGTTGATTTTTAACGCCCTGTTCGGTAAGTTTGTTAATAAGAAGCGTAGTTTGAGCGGGAATAACAATAATGTCGGCGCCTCCCTGCAAAGCAATGGTAGGCGGACTTTGCTGAGTAATAAAATTTATGGGACTGCTTTTAAAGTAGATGTCAGGGTCAGCGGTATAGAGGTTGCCTATAGCCGCAAATAAGGCCCACTGTTGTATTAATCCCTCGTTCCATAAAGCTACTAAGTCAGTAGGACCAAAAAAATCTACCACCGCTTTTACATGCCTGCCTGGGTCATTCTTATAGCTGTGCAGCATAGCGAGGTGTGCACCGGCGCTTGCTCCACCCATCACAATATCTTCACTCACCAGGTATTCAGCAGATTTGTTTAAATAAAAGTTCACCGCATTCTTAATGTCTTCTTCCTGCGTGGGAAATACGTTTACAGCATTATTGGATGCCAGCCTGTAGTTTACATTTACAAAAGCATATTGCGGCAGCTCTTTTTTGAGGTATGCCACCGTCTCTGCCATGTCTCCTTTATCGCCTCCCGTCCAGCCTCCGCCATGAATAATGAATAGGGTCTTTGTATTTTCTACGTTTCTCCCTTCAGGCAGAAAGATATCCATTACCTGCAGGGCATCGCTGCCATAAGCGATATTGGTATAGCTAACAGCCGGTATGTCCGGGTTCGGTGCTGAAGCTTCCTTTTTACAGGACGGCAAAGCGAAGGAAATAGTAAGCCAAAGCAAAAAGAACTGCCTGCTCATTGGTTTATTGTTTACGCCGCATAAAAATAAACAAATAATATGCGGTAATTTTTAATACTCAAATGTAAATAATTAGGCCTTGAACGTATTCCACTTCTTCTTTTACAGGAAGCATTTAACACCCAACCATGCTGTTATGCAAAAAATCTATAGCATTTACTGCACAGCAAATGCTATAGATCTTGAGAAGAAAATATAATTCCTGCAACCACCCGGTACACGCATCAACTCCTGTCCCAGAAAGCGGGAGGCGCTATATTCAGTGAACGGAGATACACATAAGCCTGCCCGCGATGGTGGATCTCGTTATCAATAAAATAAAATATAAAGAAGTAACCAGTACCTTCCCACTGGCCAAACGCTGTATCGGTTTCCAGGAAACGATGTGGAGGGATCTGCGGCCAAAGCGCATTTAACGTTTCGGTTGTTTCATCCCAGCGTTCCAGCAATTCTTGTTTTGAAGCAGGCGCCACTGCAGATGCTTCATCATAATTTTGCCATTTGCCCGTAATCAAACCTTTTATTCCCGGTACCGCCATAGCAAGCATTTCCATTATCAGTTCCGAAAAAGGGCGCATGCCACCCACGGAATAAGTAAACAATTTGTCTTCGGGAAATGCTTCTATCATTTTACGCGTGAGCTTCCTGTGTCCCTGCCAGTGTTCGAGCAGCCCTTCGGGTGTGATAACAATCGGAGTTTCGGTTGCTATTGCCTGGTTACTGTTTGTCATTGTTTTCAATTTTATGGTGTATTATTGATTTACCATACAAAGAAAACAAGGCAGGGTGACAACCCTATGGCAGCCGGTTTTTGACAGAGAAAATATTTATTCCCTATAATTTACCACCACATCATTTTTTTGCTTTTTTCCCTTTGTTGATCTCCCGTTTTCAATAATGGCTTCAATGGCACCAGACAATTCCTTTACGATGGAAGGATGATTTGCCGCTACATTACTTGTTTCTCCGATATCCGTTTTTAAATTGTACAGTTGCAGGGTTAGCAATCCTTGTGCCTTTGCTTCTTTTTCTGTAGGCGCGCTCCACCCACCGGATCCCCGTGCAAAAATTAGTTTCCAGTCATTTTCCCGGATAGAAAAATTTCCATCAATGGAGTGGTGAATAATGCTTGTTCGGGCGTAGCCCTTTTTTTGCAGCAACAAAGGCAGGAGGCTGAAGCTGTCTTCACCCTCATTATCTTTTAGCGGCCGCTGAAACATATCTGCAAGGGTCGCCATGAAATCGGTGAGGCAAATGGTTGCATTTGTTTCCGATCCGGCTGTGACCTTTGCGGGCCACCTAACAATAAAGGGTATGCGATGCCCGCCTTCAAATATATCGGCTTTTGCTCCCCGGTAAATATAACTGGAATGATGACCCGCAGCCGAAAGCTCCCCAAAACCGGCAGAAGGAGAACAACCGTTATCGCTGGTAAAAACAATGATGGTATTGTCTTCAATACCGGCAGCCTTCACCGCATCCAGGATTTTGCCCACCACATCATCTGTCATCAGCACAAAATCGCCATACGCATTCGTACCGGATCTTCCCTGATACGAAGAGGCGGGCAGTATAGGCGTATGCGGGGAAGTAAGCGCGAAATAAAGAAAAAACGGATGAGCTGATTTTGCTTCCCGGGAAATGTAATCAACCGCCTTATCTGTAATTCTGCTCAATACATCTTCATGCCTGAAATCATTTCCTGCAGGTCCTGCCCTCCAGAATCCTTTGCCACTGTTTCCCGCCGTGCTGTCAATGGCGGTTGCTGTGACGCTATTGTTTTCAATATAGAAATACGGATGCATGTCTAATGATGCGGGTATCCCGTAGAAATAATCAAAACCAACCTGTGTTGGGCCATCTGTAAGAGGCTGAAAAAAATCAAATCCGCCTGATTCATCCTTTTTCCAGTTAAGACCAAGATGCCATTTGCCGATACAGCCGGTGCGATACCCATTGCGTTTTAGTAAGGAAGCTAAAGTGGTTCTGTTGTTTTTTATGAGCATGGTATCATAACCCCATAATACACCGTTTTGCAATCTTGTACGCCATGCGTACCTGCCGGTGAGTATACCATACCGGGTGGGAGTGCATACCGCGGAATTGCTGTGCGCATCTGTAAATTTCATTCCTCCTGCCGCCATTTTATCAATGTTAACGGTATGCAGCTTCGAACCTGCATTCAGGGAACTCACATCCCCATAACCGAGGTCATCGGCAAGAATATAGATGATATTTGGCTTCTGCTGTGCCTGCGTGATTATAGCAGTCAATAAACAAACGGCAAGGGTGGGGAGGCTTTTTATTGAGTGCATTGCATTTTCTTTGTGGTTCAGATAAAGTTATAACAATCGCCGCTTTTGGTAACTATTTTGTGGTTCCAAGAGTAGGGCTGCGCCTTATCGTAGGAGTTAACATCGTGTCAAAAAAACCTGCTATGTATTCAAAAGCCAAAGAGGTTTCCTGTGCATTGCTTTACTTACCGGTAAAACAGTTGTGCTCTTTCCGGCGGGCCGGCTGCGAGATATTTTTTAAGAAATTCTTTCTGTTCCGTGTTGCGTTTACCGAGTGATGCCAGCTTTTGCCGGATGCCTTCCGTATTATACTGGAAATTCTCTGCCAGCAGCCCGATCCCGTCTAACTTTTTAGTTGCCTCCGCAATCAACAGGCTGATCGGCTCCAGCATGGTTCTTATTGCTGCATCCGGTTTTTGAGGAAGAAATCCGTTATTACGGTAACGCACAAACGAATTAAAGATTTCCGTAGCGGTATTGAGGTTATCTACTGCCGCATTGTACAATTGCATATCCTGCTCTCCTGCAATAATGGCAATATGCATTCTGTTATAACTCTGCCAAAGCCTAACCATTTTACTATTCGCTCCTGCATTTTTCATGCGCCGCTCAATGGCAAGATATCGTTGCAGGCTGTCCATCTCCAGAAAAGCTTTTACAGAATCTTTATAGTGAAAGACCGCTTTATTTTTTACTGCGGTATTCCGGTAGTCTACAGGTTTTTCCAATAATTGCCATAACGGATCAAAAGGAATATGGGTTTGTATAAATGCAGCAGGGCGCACCATAAAATACTGAAACCCACCGTGAAACCCTGCATCCCAGGTAGGATCAAACAACCACCACTCATCATCTAAGTTTACAGCGCACCAGGCATGTCCCGTATTTCCTCTTGTGCTAACGCCTATAGGATAGCCGTAAATTACATAAGAAGTCAGCCCGATCCTTGAAGCAAGATCGGCGAACAGCCCGGCATAATTTTCACATACGCCTTTTCTTCTGCGAAGCGTAGCGGCAATTTTTGTTTCATGATCCACGCTCCTGTTGAAATAATAGGAGCTATCATCGTTGTAACGGATATTGGCAGTAACCCAACCATAGATGGCCTGCAACTGCGCTTTTGGAGCATCATAACGATTCTGTATATACGCTGCCAGCGCAGCAGCAGAACGGCTGGTGGAATCAGGCACAGCAATCGTAAACCGGCCAACCCCCGTATAGTTATTCCAAAGCTGCCCGTTTGCAGCACCACAAACCAGTATCATGCCATATAACAGCAGGCTGAACTTCATACCCTAAAGTTATTACAAAGAAAGCATGTGCGGCACCATCTTCATTCCACAGGAAACTGATTTAACCGCCGTTCGGATGCGGCCTGATCCTCCTTGCGGGTACCGACCGCATTTTTACTCCGGATTCCGGGCTCCGGGCTTGGTTTCGCTTGTCATGGTAAGGCACGAACCATCTGTATTCATTTGGTTCCTGATGCTTTATTTCCTACGACTGCGGTTCAAGCAACTGAAAGAACTGGTCGAGCTGGGGAAGAATAACGATCCTTGTGCGCCGGTTGGTGGCCCTGCCTTCTGCTGTGGCATTATCTGTTAAGGGCTTATATTCACTTCGTCCGGCTGCAGCCATTTTGGAAGGATCGAGCTGGTATTCATTTTGCAGGATGCGTACTACAGAAGTAGCTCTTTTTACACTCAGGTCCCAGTTATCAAGCAGCACTCCGCTCCGGTAAGGCACATTATCCGTATGCCCTTCTACCATAAATTCAATGTCGGGCTGATTTTTTAACACCTGCGCCACTTTACCCAAAACAACTTTAGCCTGCGGCGTTACTTCGTAGCGGCCGCTTTTGAACAGCAGCTTATCTGAAATATCAATATACACTACGCCTTTGTCTACCTTAATGTTAATGTCTTCATCATCAAGATTGCCGATAGCACCTTTTAAGTTCATCACCAGCACCATGTTCAACGAGTCTCTGCGGGAAATAGCGGATTGAAGGCCCTGGATATATACATCCTTCGAGCCGATATTATCTAATGATTTTTTAATGCTTTCGGCCTGTGATGCAGAAATTACAGAAAGATCCTGGAGTTGTTTCAGCGCCTGGGTATTGTTCTCTTTCAGGAAAGCCACCTGTTCTTTCAGGTTGTCATTTTCTTTTTGCAGGTCCGCGTTTTTACGGTTAGCGGCGTCCCTGGCATCAGTGCATTCTTTAAGGGTTTGCTGAATGTTTACATACGTTGTGTTGAGGGCTTCATTTTTGGCCTGCTCTGCTTTGAACTTTTTACTGCTTACGCATGAAAAAAGAAAAAGGGAAGCAACTATTGTTAGAAGCGGTAATCGGAATTTCATAAAATTAATTTTTATGATGGGTAAAATAATATATGCAAGATAATGCAATTGTTAAAGTTGGGTGCTATCCTGAAGCTGAGCAAATAAACACTGCTAATGTTTGTGTAGGTTGCCGAAAGGCCGGCAGGTGAGAAAAAATACATTTCTTAAATGGCTTTTGAAACAGGGCAATTACAATGCAAATGAACGGAAGACATTTCCTGCTGTAAAGCATGTCGGTCAAAATTTTACCGAATTAATTCATTTTATCCGTGATGTGGACTACCCATTAATTAGCACCAAATCTATTTAGAAAAGTCGTGCGGTGTGTTTAGTTTGGCTTTCTGTAAAAATCAACTTTTTCAGGTTTAAGTGGTTCATTTCCTATAATGATATCAGCGGCCTTTTCTGCGATCATCATAATGGGAGCATACAAATTACCATTCGTTATATACGGCATTATACTGCCATCTACTATCCTTAAACCATCAAGGCCATGCACCCGCAACGTTAGTGGATCTACCACAGACATGTTATCCGTACCCATACGGCAAGTACAGGATGGATGCAGGGCCGTTTCTGCATCACAGCGCACCCAGTTCAGTATTTGTTCATCGGTATCAACGGCAGGTCCGGGTGAAAGTTCCCCGCCATTAAATTCTTCCATCGCCGGCTGACCCAGGATTTTCCGGGCACAGCGTACGGCCTCCACCCACTCCTTCCGGTCCTGATCTGTAGAAAGATAATTGAACCGGATGCCGGGTTTTTCCTTTGGATTCGAAGACTTAATCAGCACAGATCCACGGGCATCGGAATTCATTGGACCAACATGCACCTGGTAGCCATGACCTCCTGAGGGAGAGCTACCGTCGTATCGTATAGCTACAGGCAAAAAATGAAACTGAAGGTTAGGATAAGCAACCGTTTCATTACTTCTGATAAATCCTCCTCCCTCAAAGTGATTGGTTGCCGCAGGTCCTTTATGAAACAACATCCACTGAAGGCCCACCCGGGGCTTATTATACCATTTCAATGCCGGCCAAACGCTTACGGGTTGTTTGCAGGCATATTGGATATACACTTCAAGATGATCCTGTAAATTTTGGCCCACACCTGGAAGCTCGTGCAGCGCCTCAACCCCTGCCGATTTCAAATGTTCGGGATTTCCTATTCCTGATAACTGGAGCACTTGTGGAGAATTAATGGAGCCTCCACAACAGATCACTTCGCCTGCGGTAACCTTGTGCAAACTACTTCCCTTCATAAATTCTACGCCGGTTGCACGCTTCCCCGAGAAAAGAATTCTGGTTGTAAGCGCACCACAGATGACTTCAAGATTCTTTCGTTTTCCCAAAACAGGATGCAGGTATGCATCTGAGGCAGACCAGCGCCTTCCATTTTTGATGTTGCGGTCGAACATTCCAAAACCTTCCTGCTGGAATCCGTTTACATCTTCTGTCAGCGGGTAGCCTGCTTGTTTGGCCGCATTAAAAAAGGCGCTGAACAAAGGGTTACTGGCAGGCCCGGTTTCAAGATGCAGCGGCCCTGCACCACCGCGCAGCAAGTTGGCGCCGGCGGTTCTGTTTTCAGACTTTTTAAAATAAGGGAGGCAATGTGCATAATCCCATGTTTCCATTCCCGGATCCTTTGCCCATTTTTCATAGTCCATTGGATTACCACGAATGAAAATCATTCCGTTAATGGAACTGGAACCACCCAACACTTTTCCACGGGCATGATACACCTGCCGGTTATTCATGAATGGCTCAGGCTCCGATTGGTATTGCCAATCGTAAAATCGGCTACCGATCGGATAGGTTAGTGCAGCCGGCATATGAATAAAAATATCCCACCAGGCATCTCTTCTTCCCGCTTCAAGTACCAGTACTTTATGGTCCGGATCTTTACTCAGCCGGTTTGCCAGCACACAGCCGGCAGACCCGCCCCCAATAATGATTGTGTCAAAAACTTTATCCATTTTCAATTGTATTCATTTCAATATGCAGAATCTACATTTCCCAGCTCTACATAAACACTTTTTAGCTGGGTATACTGTTGAATAGCAGCAAGGCTATTCTCCCGGCCCAGACCTGATTGTTTATACCCACCAAAAGGAAGTTCAATAGGGGTTATGTTATAATTGTTGATCCAGCATGTACCTGCCTGTAACTGATGAATGACCCGGTGACCCCGTTTGATATCATTGGTAAATACTCCTGCCGCCAATCCATACACGGTGTTATTAGCCCTTTCAATCACTTCTTCTTCTGATTCAAAGGAAAGTACAGAAAGCACCGGACCAAAAATTTCTTCTTTGCAGATCTCCATTCCATCATCGCAATTCGTAAAAATGGCCGGAGAGATGAAATTGCCGGAACGAATATCGCGTCCCTTAAAATCTTTTTCAGGTCTGAACCCGCCGGTGAGTAAAGTTGCACCTGAAGATTTTCCTGAATTGATAAACCGGATAACTTTTTCCATGTGTGCCTTGCTGATCAGTGCGCCCATCTGGGTATCGGGATCCGCAGGATCTCCTACTTTGATCTTTTCTGTGCGCTCTTTTAACTGTTTTAAAAAGGCATCAATAATGTTGCGATGTACAAATACTCTTGTACCATTAGAACAAACTTCACCCTGCGTATAAAAATTGGCAAGCAATGCTGCCGATACTGCATTTTGTAAGTCTGCATCTTCGAAAATAATTAAGGGAGATTTTCCACCCAGTTCAAGCGTAACCCTTTTTAGTTGGTTTGCAGCACCGGCATAGATTTTTTTACCCGTTGCGACCGAGCCAGTTAATGAAATTTTTGCTATACCCGGATGATCTGCTAACATTTTCCCAACCCTGCCATCTCCCTGCACTACATTAAATAAACCAGCCGGAGCTCCTGCTTCCATAAATGCTTTTGCTAATTCAAGTGATGTTGCGGGTGTAAGTTCTGATGGCTTAAAGATCATAGCGTTGCCGCAAGCAAGCGCAGGGGCGGCCTTCCATGCAGCAATCTGGAGGGGATAGTTCCATGCACCAATGCCCGCACAAACACCTAAAGGTTCCGGTCTCGTATAACCGAAGGCATTTTTCAAATCAAAATACTCCCCGTGTATGCCCGCCGCCATCCCTCCAAAATATTCCAGTGCATCTGCAGCTGAACCAATATCCACCGTCAGCGATTCCGAAATGGGCTTTCCCACATCCTGCGTTTCTATCAAAGCAATTTGCTCCAGCCTGGATCTTAATATACCGGCTGTTTTTAATAAAACCCTGCCCCGTTCTGCTCCTGTTTTAGTTCGCCATACCTTGAACGCCTTTTCCGATGATTGTACCGCGGCTTCAATATCAGCTTCGTTCGCATGGTACGCTTCTCCCAATGGCTCATTATCAGCCGGGTTATAGTTCACCCAGGATTCCCTGTTTGAGCCTGTAATTAAAACGCCATCTATAAATTGAGTATACTCCATATTCGTTTTTAAGCAATGCTTTGTTTTCTTTTCTTATTTAATTTATAATAATAAATGAACACACCCAGGCAAATCAACACTACAGTATATATCCACGCTGCATACTGGTTGTACCATTCTTCACCATAGGTTGCAGTGCGGGGCCATGATACATTAATGACCATGAAACCACTCCAGATCAGCGCTAAAATATTAACCGGGAATCCCCATTTGCCTAAACTGAATTTCGCGTCCATATCTACTCCTTTCCGGGCCAATGTAAACCTGTTTTTTAGTTGCACTGCCACCACTATCCAGTAGGCTAAATTAGCCCAAAGTATAGCGATGGAAGTTACCAGCTCAAATACTTTTGGAAACTGCATATTCACTACCAGGATAAAGATGGCTGCCAATCCACAAAGCAATGTAGCTAAAACAGGAACCTGGGTTTTGTGGGAAACTTCTGATAAAGATTTACTGAAAGGCAGGCGTCCGTCGCGCCCCATAGCGAACATTAATCTTACCGCCCCGGAGTGGACTGCAAATGTGCATACAATAATGGCAAAGATCACAACACACAAAAAAAGAATACCTGTCGTTTCACCCAACACCGATTTCACCAGCATGGGTAACCCTCCGCTTATACTTCCCAATTCCGGCAAACCTAAATCAGGCGCTGCCATCAATGCAAAAAGTAATACCAGTAAGCCTCCTACTCCGGCTGCAAGCAGTGCCTGCAAAATTGCACGGGGTGCCTTTTTGCGGGGATCATGTGTTTCTTCAGCCAATGTGCCGGCAGTATCAAAGCCATACAACACATAAGAGGCTGTGAGGGCAGTAGCTGCCAATAAAATAGATAAGTCGGGAAAAGATGTGAAGGCAGTTCCGGCATCTTTAATGTCCACGACAGCTTCAACCGGAGATCTTACGCTGCTTAAAAACAGCAAAGTTATCAGCAATATAATTCCAATCAATTCGGCAAACACACCAATATTATTGATCACGGCCAGCAGCTTTATACCCTTAGCATTTACGATGGTACTTATAACAACCAGGATAGAACCCAGTAAAATGGCGTTTACGGCAACCGATTTGGGGTCATTTACAGTTCCAATGATCTGGAAGGAAGCGGAGATCTGGGGAAGGCTCACCTGGAGTGCCATCGCTACAGCAGCAAGCGTTACAATAAGACAAGCTAAATAAATCCAACCTGTCATCCATCCAAAAAATGGATTTCCGGTAAACTTTGCCCATTGATACACGCCACCCGACAATGGAAACCTGGAAGCCAGTTCTGCAAAACAAAGTGCCACCAGCAATTGACCCACGAGTACAAATGGCCAGGTCCAGAAAAATGCGGGACCCGCAACCCCGTAACCCAAATGAAACATCTGAAAAAGACCCGTAAGAATGGAAATGTAAGAAAAGCCAGCAGCAAAACTGGAGAAACTACCTATCGAACGTTTTAATTCCTGCTTATATCCGAAACTGGCGAGATCTTTATGATCAGTTGCTGGAGAATCCTTCATATTTGAGTTACAGGTTTTGGTATTACTTAATAAATATGTCTATAAAAAAGGGTGCGCCTGTTTTAAATTTTTACAGGTTCACCCTGATTTTTTTATGATCTTTCTTCCAATGGGATATTAAATAACAACTTATATTTATGGTGTAGTTTAGTTCTTGTATCTGACTCCAAATTACAAAAAAAATCACCATGTCCCTTCCCGGAATTGATCCAAACTTTACTTTACCCGCACGCTTTTATACAAGCCAGGATATTTTTGAGGAAGAGTTGGAAAAGATCTTTTACGGCAAATGGATCTATGTGGCTTGTGAGGCAGACCTTCCGAAACCAGGTGATTACATCACTTTAAAACTTGGAACACGATCTTTTTTTCTGCAGCGTGGACAAGGCGGGGAGGTGCGTGGATTTTACAATGTATGCCGGCACCGCGGTCATGAACTGCTATCTGGTGAAAGAGGTAACCGTAAAGGGATCTCCTGCCCTTACCATAACTGGACCTACGATCTGAGTGGAAAATTATTGAAGGCACGCGGT
Organism: uncultured Terrimonas sp.; assembly: GCA_946886925.1. Next base: position 6,044 of record CAMPJQ010000002.1, on the reverse strand, counting down.
ATGGATGCTGACTTCCCCAAAGAACATTTTGGACTCAACCCCATAAATGTAAAGGTGATTGGCGGGCTTATTTATGTTTGCCTCAACTCACCTGCACCTGGTGATATTGAAACCGTGAGCAACCTGCTTACACCTTATCTCGCACCCTACGAGGTAGCTAAAACTAAAATAGCCTGCCAGAAGGATATTATTGAAGCCTGCAACTGGAAACTGGTGATAGAAAATAACAGGGAGTGTTTGCATTGTGAGACCAATCATCCGGAACTATTGGTACCGTTGTACAGCTCCGGTTTTGGCAAGGGGTTCGATAAGGATCATATCCAGCCCTCGGAACAAGCCTTCCAGGAGACGCTTCGCGAAAAGGAAAGGGAATGGGAAGGATTAGGTCTTCCCTATGAATTGATAGAATTCCCGGATGATTTATGGTTCCGCACCGTTCGGCTACCGCTTGCCAACCAGTGCCTTTCCCACACCCTGAAGCCTGAACATGCCTGCAAAAAGTTGTTGGGTAATTTTCAGCGACCTGAAGGAAGCGGACTTTCTTTATGGACACATCCGAATTCATGGAACCACTTTTTGAGCGATCATATTGTCACCTTCGCGGTCTTCCCGCTTTCAGTGGATAAGACGCTTGTGCGTACCAAATGGCTTGTAGCTGCAGATGCAGTAGAAGGTGTTGACTATAATCCTGATGACCTCACCAAAGTGTGGACACAAACCAATATGCAGGATCAAAGCCTGGCAGAAGGCACTTACCGTGGTATTTGTTCCGGCGGTTACCTGCCGGGGCCAATTGCTGATGAGGAATATCTCGTTAAGCAGTTTCTTTCCTGGTATACCAATCAACTAACTGAAACCCCCGTACATTAATGCCAAAAATTGTAATAATAGGAGCCGGTATCGTTGGCTGCTCACTCGCCGACGAGCTTACCGAACGCGGATATACTGATGTAGTCGTAATCGAAAAAGGTCCGCTTTGGGCTCCCGGTGGCTCAACGTCTCACGCCCCCGGCGTCGTTTTCCAGACGAATGGCTCGCGCACCATGGCGCAGTTTGCACAACAAACCGTTGAAAAATTATATAGCCTTAAGCATAATGGGGATCCTTGCTTTCTCAAGGTGGGCAGTCTCGAATTGGCCACTACACCGGAGCGTCTCGCTGACCTGTATCGCAGGGCGGGTTTAGCAATCTCTGTTGGAATTAATGCAAAAGTGATCTCTCCCGAAGAAGCGCTGCACATGCACCCGATGCTGGCGCAGGATAAATTATTAGGAGCCCTGTATGTGCCTGATGATGGGATTGCCCGTGCTAAACAAGCCGACCAGTTGATGGGCGAGCGGGCAATCAGTCGTAGAGCGCAATTCCTTCAAAACTGCGAGGTGATTGCCATTGATCAGCAGGATGGTCACGTTACCGGTGTTCAAACCACGCAGGGAGCATTTTTGGCCGATATTGTAGTTTCCTGCGCCGGAATATGGGGACCGAAGGTTGGAGCGATGGTGGGTATGCCGAAGGCGATACAGCCGTTGGCGCACCAGCTTTGCTATACCGCACCCATGCCTGAACTGGCCGCATACAAAACGGAAGCAGAACTGCCGGTGCTTCGTCACCAGGGGTCTGATCTTTATTTCAAACAAAGAGGACAAAGTCTCGCGATTGGCTGGTACGGACACCGCCCGCTTCCCGTGAGGGCTGAAGATATACTTCCCAATGACCGCGCCGAAATTATGCCGAGCCAGATGCCATTCACGCCCGAAGAGTGGAAAGGCGCTATGGAGGGTGCAACCGGGGTTATTCCTGCACTGGAGGGTGCGGAGATTGCCGAATCAATGAATGGACTCTTCTCCTTCACCGTTGATAACTTCCCGCTGATGGGTGAATGGTCTGGCTTGAAGGGCTTCTGGGTTGCTGAAGCAGTATGGATCACCCATGGTTGTGGTGTTGCACGTGCGATGGCAGAATGGATCATTAACGGACACCCCTCACTTGCTGTACATGAATGCGACGTTAACCGCTTTGAGTCTCACCAGTTGGGGTTACAACATATTGAAGAACGTGGAGCACAGAACTATATCGAAGTTTACGACCTGCTGCACCCGCTGCAACCGATGGAGTCACCACGCCCATTGCGCACCACGGGTTTCTACCCGCGCCAGCAGGAGCTTGGCGGTTTCTTTCTCGAAGCTTCCGGTTATGAGCGGCCTCAATGGTACCAAAGCAATGCCGGCCTGGTTGACCGCTACCCCTCTCCGCCCCGCGATGCATGGAGTGCATCCTTCTGGTCACCCATCGTTGGCGCCGAAGCGCGTGCAGTAAGAGAAGGTGTAGGCCTGTTTGATATCACCACGTTGAAAAGAATCGAGGTGATTGGCAAAGGCGCACTCGAATTTTTGGAGCGACTGACTACCGGGAACCTTCGCAAAAAGCCCGGCTCTATTACGTATTGTCTTTTGTTGAATGAAAGCGCCGGCATCATGAGCGATATTACGGTTATGCGCCGCGGTGAAAAAGATTTTTTTATTGGAGTGAATAGCAATATCGATATCAATTACCTGAAACTACAGGCACCGGATACGGTTTTTGTTCACGACATTACCGCGGGTACCGTAGCACTGGGACTTTTCGGACCAAAGTCGCGGGAGCTCGCTCAATCGCTGACCCGCGATGACTTAAGCAATGAAGCGCTCGGTTATTTCAAACTAAAACATACTTATCTTGGTCATGTACCGGTGATGCTCGCCAGGCTTTCTTACGTGGGTGAGTTAGGATATGAAATTTATACGACCGCCGACCTTGCGCTCAAACTCTGGGATAACATCTGGCAGGCAGGAAAAAAGTTCGGACTTATCGCAGCCGGTCGTGGTGCCTTCAACTCCATGCGACTGGAAAAAGGATACCGCAGTTACGGGCAGGATATGAACAGCGAGCACAATCCCCACGAAGCAGGACTTGCTTTTGCTGTTCGCAAAGCTGGCGGTTATACTGGCGCAGAAGCTTTGAGTAAGGTGGACCCAACGGCATTGAGTAAACGCCTGGTATGCCTGGTGCTTGATAATCCACAGCATGTTGTGCTGGGCAAGGAGCCCGTGCTCCATGAAGGCAAAGTGGTGGGTTATATTACCAGTAGTTATTTCGGGCATACGATTGGCAAACAACTCGCTTATGCCTGGGTACCCGCAGCATTGAGCGCAGTGGGTACAGCGCTAACCATACGATATTTTGATAAGGATTATCCCGCAACCGTAGGACAGGATCCGCAGTTTGATCCGCAAATGACAAGATTAAGATCATGACAAATACGAACGATATTTTATCTCCGGGCACTATAGGACGACGGCAGGCAGCAGCGCTCCCGGAGCAACCGCCTCGACTCTGGAAATCGGTGAAGCCCAAAAAAGCTTACGATGCCATCATCGTGGGTGGTGGCGGTCATGGATTGTCTACCGCCTATTACCTGGCAAAGAATCACGGACTCACCAATATTGCGGTACTGGAGAAGGGTTGGCTCGCAGGAGGCAACATAGCCCGCAATACGACCATCATCCGCTCCAATTATCTGTGGGACGAGTCGGCGGACATCTATGAGCATTCCCTTAAATTATGGGAGACGCTGGAGGACGACCTCGGCTATGAAATGTTTTTCAGCCAGCGCGGTGTGCTTACGTTGGCACATTCCGTGAGTGATGTGCGAACAAAACGCAGGAATCTCTATGCCAACGCCCTCAATGGCATCGATAGTGAGTGGCTCACGCCGGAGGAAGTAAAGAAACTGGTGCCTATTATCAATATCAGTCCTGATGTACGCTACCCGGTGCATGGTGCTACCTACCAGCCCCGTGGCGGAATCGCTAAACATGATTGGGTGGCATGGGGGTATGCAAAAGCGGCGAGCGATCTTGGCGTGGATATTATCCAGGGTACAGAAGTAACCGGTTTCGACATTCGTGATAATAAAGTGCAGGGTGTACACACCACACAGGGCACCATTGCTGCCGGCAAAGTGGGCATGGTTGGGGCAGGACATTCGTCCATTCTGGCGAATCTTGCGGGGTTCTCTATTCCTATCCAGAGCCGGCCATTGCAAGCGCTGGTTAGTCCGCTATTGGAGCAGGTACTCAACACCGTAGTGATGAGCGGTGCCGTGCATGTGTATGTAAGCCAGGCGCACAAAGGTGAACTGGTAATGGGAGCAGGTACCGATGCCTTCAACTCCTATGCGCAGCGCGGTGGTTTCCATGTGATAGAACATCAATTGGCAGCGGCCCTGGAACTATTTCCCATATTTGCCCGTGCGCAGGTGCTGAGAACATGGGGAGGGATCGTTGATGTGTCACCGGACGCTTCGCCTATTATCGGACTTACACCGGTAGAAAACCTGTTTATCAATTGCGGCTGGGGAACGGGTGGTTTCAAGGCTACGCCCGGCTCCGGATGGGTGATGGCACATACCATTGCAAACGGAACCCCGCATGAACTGAACCGTCCTTTTGCGCTTGATCGTTTTGTAACAGGGCATCTGATCGACGAACACGGAGCAGCAGGTGTTGCCCACTAAAATGAATTATATGCTTTACATTCCTTGTCCCCACTGCGGGCAACGCAACGAAACCGAGTTCCATTACGGAGCGGAGGCTGGCGTTGCTTACCCCGATCCCAATACGCTATCTGATGATGAGTGGGCAAAATACCTGCATATCCGCGCCAACCCCAAGGGGTGGTTTGCAGAGCGCTGGGTACACTTTGCCGGATGCGGCAGATGGTTTAACCTCTGGCGCAATACCATCACCCATGAGATAGGACCGGCATATCTTCCTTTTGCCAAACAACCAAAATGTCCTGACACAATCAGCAAGGAGGAACTGAAAGCATGAGCGATATAACTTTTCATTTCGATGATATAGCATACAAAGGGCATAACGGTGAACCGATGGCGGCTGCTTTACTGCGTGCAGGATTACTGCATATTACCAATAGTACCTATCATGGCCGTCCGCGGGGTGTAATAGGACTGGGTGTTGAAGAACCCAATGCACTCGTGCAAATGGTATCCGGCACAAAAGAATCTATGCGCCCCGCTACTGTAATTGAGCTGGCGGAGGGAATAGCGGCGCGAAGCCTTACCGGCATCGGCGCACTCCCCGGGGACCCTGAAGAAGCCCGCTACGATAAGACCAATCGATATGTAGATACACTCGTGATAGGCGCAGGCATTGCTGGACTTAACGCCGCAAAGGAAGCGCTTCATGCAGGGCATGAAGTGTTACTGATTGACGACCAGCCGGGGCCAGGCGGTCATATCCGGCATTTGGCACTGGAGTTGCCCTCTCAACTGCAAGCGGTGCTCACACATAAAAACCTTACTTATATATCCAGGTGTACCGCCACCGGCTTATACGATCAGAATTATATAGTGGCTATCGAGCGCCGCAGTGATCATTTGGGAACTACTGCGCCTGCCAACCGTGCCCGCATCCGCGTATGGCATATCCGGGCGGAACAGGTAGTGCTGGCGCCGGGCGCCTTTCAGCGTCCATTGATCTTTTCCAATAACGACCGGCCAGGCATCATGCTGTCGCACGCGGCGGCAACCTATGTGGCCGTGCACGGCGTAAAAATATTTAAACAAGCTGTGGTAGTTACGGTGGATAACCAGGGCTACCGCGACGCACTCAGGCTGCACAACGCCGGTATAGTGGTGCAGGGTATTTATGATGCCAGACCAGCAGCAAAAGGGGCCAGCGTAGATGCCGCGAAAGCTTCGGATATTCCTATCCGTTTCCGGTGTACGGTGTTGGATACGGCTTCCAATGCAGAAGGAATATTAACCGGGGTTACCATACAAGATCTCGACAGCAACGAAACCTTTCAAATAGCAGCCGACCTGCTGGCGGTGTCCGGTGGCTGGACGCCGATTGTTGATCTTGCGACGCATATCGGCATTAAACCCACATGGAGCGCAGCACATGCCGCCTTTTTGGTAAACTTTGCTACCGACCGGCTCCGCACCGCCGGCATGCTGGCCGGCAATTTTGGTGGAGACGACG
>CAMPJQ010000001.1 GCA_946886925.1 uncultured Terrimonas sp. | reverse complement strand
GACACGCCTGCAAACTTTCCTTTAAAAAATATCATAGTATCCGGACACAATTTTACAGGATTGTATATTCGTATATTGCAGCAATTTGATATCAACGGTGTAGCGGCTATTCCCCACGCCCCTAACCTCCTTCTATGGGGCAAGCCTGTACCGGCATTAAAAGCATATTATTTAAGAACTACCGGTGAAAAAATAAAATTATCGGAACCACTAAAAGAGTTTAAATATGGAGAAGTAAGGCACATTGAAGTCTCCGAATAATATAATTATTGCGGAACCGGTAAGCATCTGCATTTTCATTTTATCTTATCTACCCATTCCCCCTTCCTTACTCATATTTTGTAGTCTCTCATGATCCCTGTCGTACGCTTTGATGATGGCTTTAACCAAACGATGACGTACCACATCATCTTCATCCAGCTCAATATGCGTAATGCCGTCAATATTCTTCAATATGCGGGTAGCTTTTTCAAGTCCACTCCGCTGGTGCTTGGGAAGATCAACCTGGGTAATATCGCCGGTTATGATGGCTTTTGCATTGGCTCCTATTCGTGTTAAAAACATTTTAATCTGCAGGTCAGTGGCATTCTGTGCTTCATCTAATATTATAAAGGCGTTGTCCAACGTACGCCCACGCATATAGGCAAGCGGTGCTATTTCAATTACACGGGTGCTCATATAATAACCCAATTTATCAGCAGGGATCATATCATCCAGCGCATCGTATAAGGGGCGGAGATAAGGATCGATTTTTTCCTTCAGATCGCCGGGTAAAAACCCGAGGCTTTCCCCGGCTTCAACAGCCGGCCGGGTAAGAATGATCTTTTTTACCGACTTATTTTTTAATGCCCGTACCGCCAATGCCACAGCGGTATAGGTTTTACCTGTTCCTGCCGGACCGATAGCAAATACGATATCGTTTTTTTCGGCTGCCGTTACCATGCGTTTTTGATTGGGCGTTCTGGCCCTCACACTTTTACCATTAGGACCAAACACCAGTATATCATTGCTGTTGCGCTCTACAAAATTATCTACAGTTTCCGCATCATCACCGCCCAGTATCTGTTCAAAATAATTTTCACTTACATGCCCGTTGCGTTCCAGGTATTGAATAAGCAACACGATCTTTTCCTTTGCTGATTCAATTTGCTCAGGAGCGCCGCTAAGCTTAATTTGTGTGCCACGGCTGAGAATTTTTAAAAGAGGAAATTTCTTTTTAAGAAGATCAAGTTTACCATTGTTAACACCAAAAAATTCAATAGGGTTAACGGTTTCCAGATTAATGATTGTTTCTGTCAATTCAATTCGGTTTATTGTTCACAAATAGTCATCAGACTAACCTCATCCATTGAAATCAAATGTAAGGATTCGCCATCTATAAAATACAAAATTACTTATGCACAAATGTGAATACTTATCTAAAATCTTGCCAGTATCTTAAAATTTAATAAGCGGGGAGTTAACCGGTTGGGGATAGTATATACAGTATTAGAAAAATCTTTGATAAGCATGTAAGAAATTGTATTGGCGCGGTCGAGCAGGTTAAATACTTCAAGGCTTGCCCATATATTGTCGAATTTCCGAAAAGGATTATGGCTTCTGCGATTGCTTTTATCGCTGCTCAAAAGCAAAGCGCTAAAACCTATATCAACCCGAATATACGGATCAATTATTACCCCATTACGGTAACGTACACTACCGGGAATATTATACGGCATACTGGTTCCGTAAATCATATTCAAATGCACTTTGAAATTTTTGTTGGTACTTAAATAATCCTGGAAGAACATACCAAATGTAAGCAGCCTGTCTGTAGGGCGGCGCATCCATCCTTTATCAAAACGAACGCTGTCGGCAACTGCCTGGTCTTCTGTTTGAGCGGTAATAAATTCTCCGGCCGCGTTTTTGTAACGGTAATAATGAAAATCATTGATCTTTTCCATGGTCCGCATTAACCCTATGCTAACCCAGCTTTCGGCATCCTTTACCAGCTCGCTAAACAGGCGCATCTCCATACCCATTGCATACGCTTTGGCACTGTTATCACCAAAATACCGGATGCGTACATTATCTATATCATAAGGATCAACATTGCGCAAATGCTTATAATATGCTTCTAAAGTTATCCGGGAAGGCCGTTCCCACAGTTTGAAATTATGATCGGCACCTGCAACCGCCTGCCAGCTTCGCTGTGCCTTTACCGCTGTATTAACTGATCCATCGTATCTTCTCAGTTCCCGGTAAAAGGGAGGCTGATCATACGCACCTGCCGCAAGTTTCAAAACCCAGTCTTTATCTGCATTGGGCATCCACGACATTTGTGCACGCGGTGATAGTAGTAATTCATTATTTAAAGAATTATAATTGAACCGTATTCCTCCCTGCACAGTAATGTGGGATGAAATGCCGAATGATAAATTATCCTGCACATAACCGGATATTTTATTGATATCAAGGTCAGTTGCCGACCTTCTTACTTTATACAATTGGATCGGTCCGGGTTGATATGGAAGATTATAGCCTGCAGAATCCTGTGCTTCCCATTCGCTTAACCGGTCAGAGATTATCGTTTTTTCCGCACTTATGCCCCATTGAATAAAATGTTTTTCATTATCCCATCCCCCTTTGTGAGATATATTCCAATTTTCGATATTTAATTTGTTCCGGGCGTGATTTATAAATATTCCTGCGCCTAATGGATTAACGATTGATCCGAAATCGGGCTGCGATTTATCGAAACTCCTTTCCCCGAATAAATAGGCGCCTGTAATATCATATGCTTCCTGTTCATTATTTTGGAACCTGCTCAGCATCCATTTTAATTTCAATTTTTTATTTACCTGCTGCAGCGCACTTACACCAATCATATTCGTTAAATACCGGTCCTGCTCACTTCCTTCAAAATAAATATCAAGTCCCAGGTTAGCGCTGAATAAAGGCGAAAGAACGGACGATGTAAGTTTTGCTTCTTCAGGTATAAGCATGAATTTGGTGCGCGACAAATTCCCCAGCAGTTCTAATTGCCACTTGCTGTTTAAGCGGTAAGTAAATAAAGCCTGGATGTCGGATGAGGAAGGAATATAATTGCCTTTTGTTTCCTGGCTACTCAGGAGATTTTTGTTAGATCTGTTGCGTACCCCGATTAAGTAGCTGAACTTTTCATTTTTGGTGATCCCTTCCACATGAAAACCCTGCTCTAACAAACCAATATATGCTGAACCCGCAGAAGCTTTGGGTTTTTTATATTGAATATCAAGCACACTGCTCATCTTGTCTCCATACTTTGCCTGGAAACCTCCATTGTAAAAACTAATACCGCCTGTAAGCTCAGGATTAATAAAACTTAACCCTTCCTGCTGTCCGCTGCGCACTAAGTAAGGGCGAAAGATTTCAAAGTCGTTGATATAAACAAGGTTCTCATCATAATTGCCACCACGTACTGTATATTGTGATGTAAGCTCATTGTTGCTGCCAACAAATATCTTTATCAGGCTTTCTACACCACCGGTAGCAGATGGAATGGTGAGCGCATGTTTGGGATTAATGCGTATAAGCCCGGTTTCTGTTCGTTCCCTTTCATCTTTTACGATAACTTCTTCCAATACTTTTGAACTGCTTTCCATACGAATGACCACTTTCTCCTGTTCATTTTCGCTGAGATAAAAATTACGCTGAATGGTATGAAAGCCAGTGAAAGAAAATACAAGCGCTATGGCTTTTTCGGCAGGTACTTTTATGGCGAATGTGCCGGAATCGGAAGTTGCTGTTTCACTTTGTTTGCCCAGAATGGTGATGGTTACTTTGGCTAAAGGTTTTTCATCTGTATCTACCACTTTCCCGGAAACAACAGCAGATTTCTGTTGCGCCGGCAGCATAGAAGATATCAGCATACAAAATGGCACCAATAAAGTTCTGGCAGCAGGCATCAGGAAATGAACTGGTTTAAGAGGGCAATATTACATAATCATAGTGATTATGAGGTTTATCATTGGATGCATTTCAAATTGTCGCACCGCTTTGCTTCATGTGGGCGGTGGGGACCAGCCTACCGGTCAGGCAGGCACCACCCACGGCAGGCCGCACCGGTTGGGGCCTCCACCAACCGGCAACAATTTGAAATGCACCCTTATCACTTCGCCGCCCTCAGTATTAACGCCAAAGAAGCAGCGTCATTATGAACACTTCCTTTAACTTTTGAAAATGTTATAGTATTTTCGGTAATACTCAAATTCCTGTTTATGCCGGTACATAAAATGTTTCAACTTGCCGCACTCCTGATTGTATTATGCAGCGCACAGCTTCCTGCATCCGCACAAATTGCCACACCCGGTCAACCCCTGCCTGCCTGGGAAGAAGGCTATCTTGATCTGCACCATATTAATACCGGCTGGGGCGATGCAGCATTTTATATTTTTCCCGACGGCACTACTATGCTTTTTGATGCCGGAGAAATGAACCCAACCGGCAGCCGTGCTTTTACGCCCCGCAATGCGGTCATGCGGCCCAATTATAGCAAAAGGGCATACGAATGGATCGTGGAATACATTAAGAAGGTATCGCCTTTAAAAGATAAGGCTGTAATTGATTATGCAGCTATCTCTCATTTTCATGACGATCATTTTGGGAGCTGGTACCCCGGTGCAAAATTGTCGGTAACCGGAAAATATTATCTAAGCGGCATAACGGGGGTTGGGGAACTTATACCAATACACTATTTAATGGATAGAGATTATCCCGATTATAATTATCCGTATGATATAAAAAGATACATGGATAAGTTTAGCGGCGAAATAAATTTCGGCAAAACGATGCAGAATTATTTTGACTTTATTGCTGCACAGCAACAAAAAGGAATGAAGGCAGCACGGTTTAAAGCCGGCAGCAGCAGCCAGATACATATGAAATACCATGCCCGCCAATATCCAACTTTTTATGTGCAGAATGTAAAAGCAAATGGGCTGATATGGACAGGGAGGGACAGTACAGCAGCTTCATTTTTCCCGGCCATTGATACCGCCAACCCACGTAGCTGGCCCAGTGAAAACGGGTTGAGCCTGGTATTGACATTGCATTACGGGCCTTTTACGTATTATACCGGCGGCGATTGCGGCGGCATTGTATCTTACGGTGATGAATGGTGGAAAGATGTGGAAACTCCTGTTGCTAAAGCAATAGGGGAAGTAGACATTGCCACATTAGACCATCACGGTAATCGAGACGCGGTAAATGAATTTCAAATTAAAACATTTAAACCCAGGGTATGGATACAGCAATCCTGGTCTTCTGATCATCCGGGGGAAGAAGTATTGCGTCGCTTGACCACGCCTTATTTGTATGAAGGGCCAAGGGATTTGTTTACCACCAATATGCTCGATGCAAATAAATATGTGATAGGTACAATGGTTGACCGTTCCTACAAAAGTTTGCAGGGACATATCGTAGTGAGGGTATTACCGGGTGGCAAAGAATATTATGTAATTATATTAGACGACAGCAGGCCAGAGATGCCGGTAAAAGATGTATTTGGACCTTACCGATCAAAAAGCAAACAATAATTATTTATACTCCTTTGAAAATAAAATGCAGGTTTTACATAACCTCTCATAAGGTGCACTGGTAATTTTCATTTATCTTTACGTGTTCCCGTTAAGGAACTCCAACTTATTGAAATAACATAAAATACTTATATCGTTTGCATTTTACAGAATTTAATTTTCACCCTGCCCTGCTTGAAGGAATTGAAGCTTCCAACTATGAAACAGCTACCCCGGTGCAACAACAGGTTATACCTCCCATACTGGCAGGAAAAGATATTATAGCTTCAGCACAAACAGGCACCGGCAAAACAGCCGCATTTTTGTTGCCTATTATTCATCGTCTGCTGGCGGAAGATACCAACGGCCAGGTACGTGCGCTGGTAATTGTGCCAACCCGGGAGCTGGCTATACAAATTTCGCAACACTTAGAGGGACTTTCATATTTTACTTCTATCAGCTCCCTGGCTGTATACGGCGGGAGCGATGCACAGAATTTTGTTGGCGAGAAGAAAGCACTGCAGATGGGCGCCGACATCATCGTTTGTACTCCGGGTCGCTTCATAGCCCATCTTAATATGGGTTATGTATCCATAAAAGGCTTAGAGTTTCTGGTGCTGGATGAAGCAGACCGTATGCTGGATATGGGCTTCCAGGATGAGATCAACAGGATAATAACACAATTGCCTTCCAAAAGGCAAACCTTATTGTTTTCGGCAACCATGCCTCCCAAGATCCGGAAATTAGCCCAGCAAATTCTTATAAATCCGGTAGAAATTAATATTGCAATTTCCCGTCCTCCCGAAAAGATCATACAAAGGGCTTTTGTGGTATATGAGGAACAGAAGCTTCCATTGGTAAAATATTTATTAACCAAAACGCCTTTTAAAAGTGTTCTCATCTTCTGCAGCAGGAAGCAAAATGTAAAGGTTTTGACGCGAATGCTGAAACAAAATGGTTTTACAGTAGAAGAAATGCATAGCGACCTTGTACAATCGCAAAGGGAAAATGTGCTGATCAGTTTTACAAGCGGGCGTATACCGATACTGGTAGCTACTGATATTTTAAGCCGCGGAATTGATATTGATACCATTGACCTGGTTATCAATTATGATGTTCCGCGCGATGGGGAAGATTATGTTCATCGTATTGGGCGAACGGCAAGGGCCGAAGCAGATGGCATGGCCTTTACGCTGGTGGGTGAAAAAGAACAAAACAGTTTTGCCGCAATTGAAGAACTGATTGGCAAAGAAGTGGAAAAAGCAGCTTTACCGCAATTCCTTGGCGATACACCTGCCTGGCACCCCCGGAAAAAATCGGGCAACAGGAAACCGCAAGGGAAATTTTATAAACGAAAGCCGGGGCGACACTAAGGCTATAACCCGGGAATGCGTACATTTCTATAGCAAGTTACAATCGATATAGGACAAGTTATCGTTTCCAAAATTTTTATGATGCAATGCCATCATTAGCAGAAATGCTTTCTATCAACATTTTAATTTCCTCCTTTGTCCTGTTCTTTTTCTTTGCTAACCGCTCCAGTAATGCATCTTCCTTCCCCGGCACATAATACAAATCCTCTTCTGTAAGTTCATGATCATTTTCTTTGAGCATTTCTTTTACGTGTTCCCAGGGGCGCTCCAGTTTTAATTTATAATCTCCCATAATGTGTTTTTTAGAAAAACAACAATATTCACGCCACTATTGCCGGGGTATAGCAGGCATAAAAAAACAAGAAGCAGAATGATTGAGCTTTTTGTGTTCTGATCAATAAAAAAAGGAAACTGAAACGCATTTCAATTTCCCTTACTGTATTATTAACTGATTTTATTTATGAAGCCGTTCGGAGGTAAGAATTATTCAATCCAAAACTATTGTCTCTGGTTCTGAACCCCGAACGGATCCTGCTGAGGCTTTCTTTGGTAATGCCCAGGAAAGATGCAAGATAGGTTAGTGGAATACGTTGCAAAGCTTCGGGTTGTTTTTGTGTAAAATAGTGATAGCGGTCTGCCGCTTCCATAAAACGGGTAGCAAAAAGGTTTTCCTGCATTTCCATAATAAAAGTGCTCATTATGGTGCGGTTCAGCTTGTCGAGCGCTGCATACTGCCGCCCGAGGCTCAGCAATTCGGTATAAGGTATTACACCTATAACTGAATCTTCAAGCATGTGCATACTTTCTTTTGCTGGTGTATTAAATAACAGGCAATGGAGAGAAGATATGATATGATCATCATATCCCAGCCAGGTGGTATGCTCTTTTTGGGTTGTTTTATGAAAAAGCCGGTAAGAGCCTTTTACAATTACAAAAAGATCGCCACAAAACTGATCCTGTTCAAATACATGATCATTTTTGCGGTACTCCTTCAAAGTAATGATACTTTTCAGCGCCTGCTGACTCGCATCATCCAATGGAGTATACTTCTGACAAATAGCTACGACCTGGTCCATAGTCTGGGGTTCAATTAAAGTAAATTTTTTCACGGGGGTAGAATTAAATTCGATAAAAATGGAATTATCATACATTAAACGGGCATGCAAAACTATTATTATGAGCTTTGTTATTTTCTCTACCGGCATTACCCTATGCTAATCAAAAAAAAGCAGAAATTAATGGTTTATACATGCCTTTATTATATAACAGGGGGCTCTACGCAACGGCAATGGCGTATTAAGCATTGAAAAGAAGCATTTTATATATGCTTTAGCTGTTGTATTACATCTTTGGGATCCCGGGCGTTAAAGATGGATGTGCCGGTAATCAAACCATGGGCGCCGGCCTCAACAACAGCTTTGGCATTCTGCAGCGTAATTCCCCCGTCTACTTCAATAATAGTATTGAGCTTCAACTGGTCAATCCGCTGGCGGAGCAATTGTATTTTGGCTAAAGTGTGGAGTATAAACTCCTGTCCGCCAAACCCAGGGTTTACGCTCATCATGCAAATAATATCCGTGTATTCAAGAATGTCCTGCAGCAATTGAACAGGTGTATGAGGATTTATGGCAACTCCCGCTTTCATTCCCAGATTTTTGATTTGCTGAATATTGCGGTGCAGGTGCGGGCAGGCTTCATAATGAACAATGAGATGATCGGCCCCGGCAATTTTAAAATCGGCGGCATATTTGCCCGGCTCTTCAATCATCAAATGCACATCACAGGGCTTGTTCGTAGCTTTGCGGATTTTTTCAACCAGTGGCATCCCAAAACTTATATTAGGCACAAAACGCCCGTCCATTATATCCAGGTGAAACCAGTCTGCTTCGCTTTCGTTCAGCATATCGCATTCTTCCTGCAGCTTCAAAAAATTACAGGCTAATAAAGACGGAGCTATAACTGGCATTAAGTTGATTTTATCGGTTATGAATTGATGGTTTTTATGTATTGGTATTAAGCAATTTAAACAATCACTTTGATTTTCCATCATTACAATGCCTGTATAAGCCGGAAATGATTGCGGCCTACTGCTCCTTATCTTCTTTAACCTGTCTTATTTCGGCCTCCATTTTCAGGTGATTTATGCTCACATTCAATTCAAAGCCAATTAAGAGGATCAGCGAGTTAAAAAAGAAGGAGGACATGAGTATGATTACAGTGCCTATTGAACCATATACTTTATTATAAGTACCAAAATTGTTAACCCAATAGCTGAATAGTATAGTAAGAAGTATAATTAAAAAAGTGGCAAAGATCGTTCCGGGCGAATTGATATTCCACTTTCTTTGTATTGCCGGCGCAAAACGATATATCAGTCCGATAGCATAGTAAATCAATGCTATAATTACAATCCAGCGCAACGAACCAATCCACCAGCGAATGGTGTCATTTTCTATACTCATCCAACGCAAAACGCTTCTTAATATACTGCCCTGTGTAATCAGCAACAGGATGGATGCCATAAATATCATGGCAATAAAAAAAGTGAGTTTTAACGCAGCCCCCCTGCTTTGCAGAAAGTTCCTTTTTTGCCTGTACATCACATGCAAAGAGCGGTTAAATGAATTCATTATACCCAGCATAGCATTGGAAGCAAAAAAGCCCGCCGTAATAAATCCAATGGATAATAATCCGCTACGTGGTTTTGTAAAATCAACAATAAAATCTCTCACCCATATATACGTATCCCGGTTAGGGGTAAGGTCTCTTATTAACCGCAGCAACTCTCTTACAAAATCCTGCTGCCCGGGAAGGTAAGGTACCAGGGTAAATAAAAAAATAAGAAAGGGTGGAATAGCCATTAACAAATTAAAAGATATGGCTGCCGCCCTGATATTTAATCCTTCTTTTTTTATTTGCGTCAGCAAAAACAATACTACATCATACAGCGGTAAACCATGGAAACCCGGTAAAATCAGCCGTTTTGACCTGGTTATTACAAAGTCAACAGGCCGCGACGTTATAATAATGCGTTCAAGCTTCGTCATGTCATCTAAAATACTTATTTTATTTTTAAGCGGTCTAACGCTTTTTGGTATGCTCTTGCATTTTTAAAATGTTCTGCATGCGTTACTGCAAAAGCATGATAGCCCGAAAAGTCGGGTTTTGCGCAGAAATACAGATAGTTTGTAGTTGATGCATTAAGCGTGGCATCAATTGTTTTTATAGAAGGGGTACATATAGGCCCTGGAGGTAAGCCCGCATTTCTGTAAGTATTATAAGGAGATCCTGCACTTTGGCTGATCATTTTTAAGGTTACTCTTTTGGCGGCAAAATTTCGTGTTGCAAATTTCACAGTAGGGTCTGCCCCAAGTGGCATTCCTTTATTCAAGCGATTGATATACACGCTTGCCATCAAAGGCATCTCATCATATTTATTGGTTTCTTCTTCAATCACAGATGCAAGAATATATACCTGCTGCGGTGTAAGCCCAAGCGTTCGGGCTTTTTGCAGCCTTTCCTCTTTCCAGAATTTTTTTTCTTCGCTGTGAAGCCTGTTAAACAGCTTGGCCGCTGTGGTATTCCAAAAAAAAGTATAGGTATTAGGTATGATGGCAGTCATTACATTGCTCGTATCTAACCCTTTGCTCTGCAGCGAATCCATATTATTCAGATAGCTTATTACAGCGGCTGAATCACATTCCAGTTGCCTCCCGGCGAATCGGGCAAAATCCTCCTTGGTTCTAAGCTTGGTAATAACAAGATTTACAGGAGTCTGTTTTCCATTGCGAAGTGTTTGCACGATGCCCATTATACCTGCTCCTCTTTTTATTTCATACCTGCCTGCCTTAATTTTCCCCGGGAGATTCGTTCTTTCGGCAATAAATATAAAAATGTCGGGATTCTTAATAACGCTGTCTTGCTTAAGCGTTTGCATTACATTTTCAAAATTACTTCCTGTTCCGATATAGAGATAATATTTTTCTCCTTTGAAAGCAGTGCCCGGACCCATGATTTTCCAGGCCAGAAAAATGATTATAATAAGAATAAAAACCAAAAAAGGCAATACCAGTCTTTTGAACATAACTTCCTGGGTTATTTATTTAATAAACGGGCTGAATATAAACAAAAAACCCTGCCGTAAACAACAGGGTTAATAAAATTAGTTAAATATTGACTTATGGTTGAGGCTGTACAGGAGTTTGCTGCGGTGTTGCCTGTTGAGGCTGGGGGGCAATTGGCAACGATTGCTGCTGTTGCTGGTTCGTGTTAATCCCTTTAATAAACTGGTTACCGCTATCCCCGGAATTCATAAACAAAGTAGAAAATAAACATAAACCCCCAATTATCGCTGCAAAAATCCAGGTACCCTTTTCCAGTACATCCGTTGTTTGCTTAACACCCATAAACTGGTTGCTAAAACCCGCAATACTCCCTGAAAGTCCGCCACCCTTTGGGTTTTGAACTAAAATAATAAGACTTATTACCACACTGCATATAATAATCAAAATCAAAAACAAAAGCGCCATATCAGGTTTCGTTTAATTTGGAAATTCTGGCTGCAAAATAAGCTCTTTTATTGGGATTAAGCAAACTTAATTTCTGATATACTTCTGCTGCTTTGTTTCTAAGTCCCTGCCTGGCATACACTTCAGCCATGGCCTCTGTTACCACATCTTCAAGCTCATTGGAGTGCTCGGCAATATGTTGTATAACAGTAGAGGTTTGGGGATCCATTTCCTGTTCCAGTTTCTCCGGATGAATCCGCTTCATCGTTTTAAGCCACTCGGTAAAACTGCGCAGCTTTTGGCTCAGCTTATCCTTCCCATCTTCCTCCTTAAGCTTTATTCCCTGGGAGGCAAAATAATCAACAGCATATAAGGGCTCTATTGGTACAAGTGGCAAACTCCCTGAATCTGGCGGTGGGGAAGGAACAAGCTTAATGAACTTCACGGATAAATTTCCTGCCGGCCGCTCTACTTCGGTTTTTTCAAGTACTGTATTGCTCTTACCGCCATCCATATCCGGCCCACTTACAGAACTATCTTTTTCTTCTGCCTGTTCCAAATCCATGGAGTTTGACCCTGATGCAGTTTCTTCCACAGAGGCATCAACAACAGCTATATCATTTCCCTTTTCGTATTGTTCCGGTAAACCTGACCCGGGTTCCAAAAATTCCGCGTGCTTTTCTGTTGCCTCCTCATCCTCGGGCACAGCTTCAGGAAAAGATTCTATTATCTCCTGTGAAATATCCTCCTGCAGTTCGGCAGGAATTATTTCCTGGGCCGGAAATTCCGGTTGGGCGGGTGAAAAAAGTGGTTCTGCTGTATCAGATACAATAGGCTCTGATGATATCGTTTCTGAACTTCCCTGGAAGTTTACGTCTGTTGCAGGCACTTCCTCCTCCGGATTTGGTTCCCCTGTATTTTTTAGTTCAGTAAGGTCCGGAAGCATTTCCATATTATTTTCTGCCTGCGAAGAACCCGTAACAGGTTCTTCGTTGAAAGAAGAAATATGCTCCTGGGAAACTGATTCATTCTGTTCTGCCAAAAAATGGTCTTTTTCATCCTCAGGTATAGGTTGAGCAAGCTCTATATCATGCAGGGCCCCATTTTCATCACTAAGCTCCTGCGGTTCAATATTTAGTCTTTGTTCAATTTTTTGATCGGAATCCTCTCCATGAAGTGCAATATCAGTTTGCGTCGGCAAATCCTGAACTGGTTCTTCAGATACTGGTTCCTGTTCTGCTAAAAATCGCTCCTCTTCAGCTTCAGTTATGGGCTGAGCAACCTCAGGGTCATCCGGCACTCCATTTTCATCAGTAGCCTCATGATATTCAATGCCTGGCGATTCGTCAATTATTTGTTCAGTATTATCTTCCGGTTGGGTAATATCATTCTGTTCGGGCAAAATATCAAGACCTGGTTCAGTTGCAGCATTTACTCCGGCACTTGCAAAACTATCTTCAGAGGATGCGATTCCGTCAGACAATAGTAAATCATTCAGCCAGTGCGGATTACTGAAAAAAATAGCTGTTTTGGTAATCTGATGCTTATATTGGGTATTGTCAACCTGCCTGTATTTTTTAGCCAGAATGTATTGAAGCGGCGCATAAAAAGGATATTGCCGGACCAGTTGTTCAATGTTCATTACATCTGCTTCTTCCAGCCTGTTTGCCTGGAAAAATTTTTGCATGAAATTATCCATATCAGGGTTCATCAGCATGAAGATACTATCCTTTACCAGTTTGAAAATACTTTATTAAAAATATCATCCGACACATTTTTCAATATATCATCCATCAGCCGGTTCTGTGCGTCAGTAAAACTAATACTTGCAGAAAAAGGAAAATTCCTGGTGATATCAGTCTCAAAATCCTTCTTTTCGTCCAGCCGGTTTTTGAATATAATATGTACCGTTACATTCAGGTTGTTGCTGGATGCCTGGTTTCCCGAAATACCTGAAGTATTTACGGAAAAATCTGTTATGTAGCCCCCAATATCATAATGAGCATCATCGCCATTGATGATGGTTAAACGGGTTTGCCCGGTTATTTTCTGACGCAGCCTGTCCGTTAACTGCGGGCTCAGTTGCGGGTTGATATACCTTGCCCTGTTTTCAATATATTGTACACTTACGGTTTTAACTTCCGGGGGTATACTTACATCCTTAAAAGTATAATTGCAGGTAGCCTGAACCGATACTATGGCAACTACCAGGAAAAAACTTCTTTTCAGCATCGCTTTATTCATTAATGTCGTATTCTTTCAGCTTTCGGTATAAAGTTCTTTCGCTGATCCCCAGGTCTGATGAGGCATCTTTTCGTTTGCCCCTGTGCTTTTTAAGCGCTTTAACAATCAGTTCTTTTTCTTTATCCATAATATTGAGCGACTCCTCTACTTCTTCATGATCATAAATATCATTATTGTTAATCAGCACCGGCTGCGAAGGCTGAACCAATGCAGGTGGTGCTGATGAACTCTTTTCCCTTTCAGCCGGCTGGTAATCGCCGAGTAAGGACTCCTTGGTATAAGCGGCCACAGCTCCGGCTCGCTGGGGGTTTTGCAGGATGTCAACAAACATCTTTTTCAACTCGGTAACATCTTTTTTCATGTCAAAGAAAAGCTTATACAATATTTCTCTTTCATTGGCGAACTCTGCATGCGATACGCTTCCATTGCTTCCGGCCAACACGGGCATCCTGTTGGTATTGTGTTCTGGTAAAAACTGTCTTAATTGTCTTGACGTTACCGATTTATCCTCACTCAGCACAGATATTTGTTCTGCAATGTTCTTCAATTCCCTTACATTACCCGGCCAGGGATAATGAATTAACTGTTCTTTTGCTTCATCATCTAATTGCACCGAAGGTGTTTTGTACCGCTCTGCAAAATCAGCAGCAAATTTCCTGAACAAAAGAATAATGTCTTCCTGCCGGTCTTTCAATGCCGGCACGCGTATAGGAACGGTGTTTAAACGGTAGTAAAGGTCCTGTCTGAACCTTCCCTTGTGCGTATATTCAAGCAAATCTTTATTGGTAGCCGCAATAACCCTAACATCTGTTTTTTGTACTTTAGATGACCCTACGCGAATATATTCTCCAGCCTCTAAAACACGCAGCAGGCGGGCCTGGGTGCCCAACGGCATCTCTCCTATTTCATCCAAAAATATCGTTCCGCCGTTTACGGTTTCAAAATATCCTTTACGGCTGTCTACAGCTCCTGTAAACGACCCTTTTTCATGTCCAAACAATTCCGAATCAATAGTACCCTCCGGAATTGCGCCGCAGTTTACTGCAATAAAAGGATTGTGTTTCCTGGAAGACAGCGCATGAATGATTTGCGAAAACACCTCTTTTCCCACCCCGCTTTCACCATAAATGAGCACTGTCAGGTCAGTATTGGCAACCTGCGCCGCCACTTGCAGGGCATAACTCAATGCAGGCGAATTGCCTATTATCCCAAACCTGTTTTTTATTGATTGTATGTCCATTTTGTATGCGCTGTTAATACGTTGGCAATCTTTATACTACCTCTCCCAGCAAGGTTGCTTTTGTACAATCTGTTACCTTTACTTTCACGTAATCACCTTTGTTACAATGCGTATTGCTTTTTGAAAAAACGATCACTTTGTTTTGTGAAGTCCTGCCCATCCAGTCCTGATCACTTTTTTTACTATTGCCTTCTATTAATACCTCAAAAGTTTTGCCCAGGTCCTTTTCATTACTTTCACGGGATAACCGGTTTTGTAAATCCACAATTTCCTGCAACCTTCTTTTTTTTACCATTTCCGAAATATCATCTTTATATCTTCTTTGCGCCAGGGTGCCCGGCCGCTCGCTATAAAAAAACATATAACTCAGGTCATATCCACTATACTCCATCAATGATAAAGTATCCTGGTGATCTTCTTCTGTTTCCGTACAAAAACCGGCTATTATATCGCTGCTGATACCGCAACCAGGCATAATTTCACGAATACGGTCAATCTTAGCCATATACCATTCCCGGGTATAGGTGCGGTTCATCATTTGCAATATGCGGGTTGAGCCACTCTGTACAGGAAGATGTATGTATTTACAAATATTTTCATATTTCGCCATAACATACAGTACATCATCTGTGATATCCTTTGGATGTGAAGTAGAAAAACGAACACGCAACAATGGGGAAATTTTGGCCACCATTTCCAGCAGCGATGCAAAAGTTACCGTATCCGCACCTTCATTATCCGTTATTTCAGGCGTGAAATAGTAACTGTCTACATTCTGTCCCAGTAATGTAACTTCTTTATATCCGCGGTCAAACAAATTCCTGCACTCTTTTACTATCGAAAATGCATTCCTGCTTCTTTCCCGTCCACGGGTAAACGGCACCACACAAAAGGTACACATGTTATTGCAGCCCCGCATGATACTTACAAAACCTGATACGCCGTTGCTGTTTAACCGTACAGGCGAAATATCTGCATATGTTTCTTCACGGCTAAGCAATACGTTTACAGCTTTCTGGCCCCCTTCCGCCTCTTCTATTAACTCAGGCAGGCTCCGGTATGCATCGGGGCCAACTACCATATCAACCAGGTGCTCTTCTTCAAGAAGTTTTGATTTCAATCTTTCGGCCATACAACCCAATACGCCCACCAGTAAACCAGGTTTGGCTACTTTTATTTTTCGAAATTCGGTAAGCCGCTTACGAACGGTTTGCTCTGCTTTTTCCCGGATAGAGCAGGTATTAAGCAATACCAAATCTGCTTCTTCAGAATTTCTTGTTGCACCAAAGCCAGCATCCTGCAAAATGGAGGCAACAATTTCGCTATCCGAAAAATTCATCTGGCAACCATAGCTTTCTATATAAAATTTCTTTTGATATTGAGCAGGATCATTGATAAAAGGAGCGTATGCCTCACCCTGCCTCGCCTCATCGTGCACTTTTTGTGTCAATACATCCAACATATAATGTTCTGAGCTTTTGAAAGGGCAAAGATAACCAAAGGAGCATTAAAAATGCCAGTTTGGCAGGAAATACTACTAATAAAAAGCTTGTATAAACAAAAGGATCAGGTGGGTTGGCACTTCATAAAGCATAAGGGAAGCAGGGGTATATGACCACGAACACAACATTCATAATTTTTATTGTACGATCAATTCAGATATCTCTTTCAACGAGGTAAAAACGGCATCGGTAGTTTCATTCGGCAAAGCCGGTGCAGGACGATTAGAGGCTATAAAAAAGGTATAACAACCTAGTTTTTTACCAAATACCATATCATTCATTGTATTTCCAACCATTAAGGAACGCTTAAGATCAATTTCAGGAAACTCCTTTTTAGCCTGTAAACCCATACCCGGGTTGGGTTTCCTGTTCGGGCTCTCACTTTCCATATCAGTACAATAATAAATTTTATCAATTCTGCCACCATTCGCTTCAATTAAACCCAGCATAATGAGATGAATGTCTTTCAAATCCTGCTCTGTCATTAATCCTTTACTCACGCCCCGTTGATTGGTAACAATAAAAATCCTTCCAAACTTTTCCGCAAAAATCTTTAACGCATCCAATACCCCTTCATAAAACATGAAATCTTCCCGGCGGGTAATATATGAGCCTACTGTTTCATGATTGATCACACCGTCGCGGTCTAAGAATAAAGTCCAGCTCTTGTCAATTTTCTGCAGGTCAATCATGTACAAATAATTTTCTGATGCTAAATTTAATATGAACCCAATATTGCATACTGGAACCTGAATTTTAAATTCCTTAGCTACCCAGCCTGTTCCCGGGGGTTAGTTCAACCTGGGCTCTTTCGTAATCTTCAGGTATGCCTATGTCAATAAAATATTCGTTTGCTGCCACACCAAATATTTTTCCTTCTTTACAAAACCGTTCGAGATATTCCTTTTCAAATGAAAATTTATAAGGCAGTTTTTTTTTCAGAAATGCTGGAATGTTTAACACATAAACACCTCCGTTTATAAGCCCTTCCTCAAAATACTGTTTCTCTGTGAAGCTTTCCACCATGTGGTCGTCATTCAGTTGTACCGCACCGTAACGACTAAACGCTTTCATGGGCTTTAATGCCAGCGTACATTGCGCATTTTTTTGAGCATGAAATGCAGTTAACTCCTGCACCTTAATGCGGAACAGGGTGTCGCCGTTGGCTATTATCACATCTGCTCCCCGGGCTTTTGAACAGGCCAATTGAATAGCGCCTCCCGTACCGAGGGGTTCATTTTCAACAGAAAGTTCATAATTCCCGGCGGGAAGAATCGTATGCAGAAAAGACTCAAAAGCTTCACTTTTATATCCTAAAGCAAATATGAAATTTTGGATACCCTCCGCCTGGAAGTGCTTAACAACATAGGCGATAAAAGGCGCGCCATTTACGGGCGCCATGCATTTGGGAAGATCGGGTACAGCACTCCGTAAGCGCGTACCCAATCCCCCTGCAAGAATTATGGCTTCAGTAATGCTACCAGGCATAGTGTTAAGAAAAATTAAAGTAACAGCATTATGTATTGCTAAAATATTTTTCTTCCACCAACTGGCAAATAATATGACCCAGCAGAATGTGTGATTCCTGGATACGGGGAGTGTCTGTTGATGGCACATTAATCAGGTAATCACTAATATCTTTTATTTTGCCCCCGCCCGCTCCCGTAAATCCAACGGTGATCATGCCATTGGATTTGGCCTGCTCAAAGGCCAGTACAATATTTTTTGAATTACCCGAGGTAGATAATCCCACCAGCACATCGCCTTTATTGCCCAGTCCTTTAATAAGACGCGAATAAATTACATCATAGCTATAATCGTTGGCTACGGCTGTGAGGTATGAAGTGTTAGCGTGCAAGGCTTCCGCGGGTAAAGCGTCCCTGTCAATATAAAAACGGCCGCTGAACTCCGCGGCCAAATGCTGGGCATCGGCCGCGCTGCCTCCGTTTCCGCAAAACAATACTTTATTGCCCCGCTGAAAAGCTTGGGTTATTGCTTCGGTTACAGCTTTTACTGTTTGCAATAATGCCTCACTGGCCAATACCTGCTGCTTAACTGCTATTGATGCAGCAACAATATCTTTTATTTTATTCAACATATTTTTTGTTTAAGAGATTGCCAACTCATTAACCGGAATCGCCGGTTAATCATCAAACAACCCAGGTACTCAATCCATTTTTAGTGAAAGTATATTGTTTTACTTCTCCTCCAAATCTGTGCAAGGTTTCAATTACCCGGTAACGTGTATTTTCCGGGCAATAAAATATCATAAATCCGCCACCCCCGGCGCCTGATATTTTTGCGCCTGATGCGCCTGCCTTTTTTGCAGCATCATATATTTCTTCTATAAGCGGGTTTGAAATATTTGCTGCCATTTTTCTTTTTTGCTGAAATCCAAAATCCAGTATTTCGCCAATTTCATTAAGCCTTCCTTTCAGCAATGCTTCTTTCATTCTTCGGCTTTGTTCTTTCAACTGGTGCATTGCTTCTATAGAGCTTTCGTTTTTTTGCTGCACATTTTTCTGCTGCTCTTTTATAATAGTAGCCGATTCCCTGCTGGAAGCGGTATAAAATAATACAAGATTATTTTCAAGTTCGCTCAGGTATTCGGCCTTAATGCGCAACGGGTTAACGATCACTTTATCTTCTTCATAAAATTCCATATAGTTAACGCCACCAAAAGTAGCCGCATACTGATCCTGCCTTCCCCCCGCCAGGTTAAGGTCATTGCGCTCTATCTGGTATGCATAATGCGCAATGTCATATTCACCCAATGGCAGTTTCAGCATTTCCGCAAATGCGCCAATAATAGCCACTACCAGGGTAGAAGAAGTGCCCAGCCCGGAACCTGCAGGCGCATCTGCAAAGGTTTGCAATCTGAAGCCAGTAGCGGGTACACCATAATCTTCCTGTATGCGATTGTACACTCCTTTCAATAAATCGAGCTTACCATTTACAGGTAGTATTTTGTTATGTTGATATTGTAATGTTTCTTTTCGGTCGGCCGCTTCCAAAATAATGATTTCCTCATTCAGGGGTTCAATATTTGCATATGCATACAATGAAACAGTGGTATTGAGGATCGCTCCTCCAAATAAATCGCAATATGGGCTCACGTCTGTTCCTCCCCCGGCTAACCCAATGCGCAATGGCGCTTTGCTCCTGTAGATCATTGTAGATAATACTTAATTATATGTGCAAATGTAAGCCGAATTACCTCACCCCCGCCCGACTGAATCGTTCATGCAGGCTCTCTCCCTCTTCCCAATGTGGAGAGGGTTTTTCAACTTCTAAAACCTGTTATGACTGCTCAACGTCAGATCAACCCGGTAGTTCCTGAGGCTGCTGATGCCACTCCCGAACTCTCAGATTTTCACATTCTCACATTTTCACTCACTTCTTCAATTGCCCTCACCATATTATCCCAGGTATACTTATTTTTTTCCTCCCATATTCCGGGAATAAAATGGTCTTCACCCATTTCATAAAACTGCATTATTTTTTCAGCTATGGAAGCAGCACCAGGTTCCGCCACTAAGCCCACTTTACCATCGGGCACCATAGCAGTTAACCCACCCACATTGGTTACGATCATTGGTTTTTGGAAGTGGTAAGCCAGCGGCGTTACACCACTTTGGGTAGCATTTCGATAAGGCTGAATCACCACATCGGCAGCGCACAAACAATATTTCACTTCACTGTCGGGAACAAAATCCGTTTTTAGTATCAATAGATCTTCTATGTTATTGCCTTTGATTTGCTGTCGATAAGGCTTATCGTCTTCATAAAATTCACCTGCTATCAAAAGTTTAACGGGTGGTAAACCCTGGCCAATAGTTTGTGCTTTCACTATTTTTATGGCATCCAGCAATATATCCAAGCCCTTGTATTTGCGGATAAAGCCAAAAAACAATACTACTCTGTCATTAAGGTCAATACCTAATTTAAGCCGTGCTTCCTGTTTGCTTATCTTCTCTCCAAAATTATCGTACAAAGGATGAGAGACAAATTGTGCAGGCTTTTTAGATTCAATCATGCGCAGATCACCCAGCACTTTTTCACTCATCGTAATAAAGGCATCAACAGGTTTTAAAAAATACCGGGTAAAGGCGGTATCGCCCGGCCTTTTTTCGTGCGGTATAATATTATCCGCAATACATACAGTTTTGGTATGCTTATTTTTTTTTACAATTCTTAATATGGTTCCCAGGCAGGGACCCATAAAAGGCAGCCAGTATCTTACTACAATAATATCCGGAGAAAATTTTTTCAGTTCCCGGCCTACACTATACCAGTTAAAAGGATTAATGGAATTGATGCGAACATGTATATTCAGACCGGCGGGTGGTGGTTCGGAAGAATATTGCGTTGTACCCGGAAAAAGAAAGCCCGGATATTGCAGGGAGAAGGTGTAAATATGTGTATCCCATCCCTGCTGCTGAAATTCTTTGGCCAACCGCTCATCGTACGAAGCTAATCCACCGCGCAAAGGATGTGCAGGTCCGATGATGACGATTCTTTTTCCCATTATTGCTTAATATATACAAATCAAATTCCCAGTTTTTTCTCAACCAGGTAATTGTTGCGTTCCGGAGAATTGCGGGCAATAAGCTCTCCCATAAATCCTACTAAAAAAAGCTG
Organism: uncultured Terrimonas sp.; assembly: GCA_946886925.1. The sequence continues at coordinate 3,029 of CAMPJQ010000001.1, read as the reverse complement.
CGAACCCAACAAAAGCAGGGTTAATGCCAGGAAAAAGGCAGGACGATTGGTTAATGCATATTCAGGATCAACAAACTTGCTGATAATAAGATAGATACTGAGAAGAAGCCCGATAAAGAAACATGCCGTACCCCATGAACCAAAAAAATGCATGGGTCGTTTTCCAAACCTGCCCACAAACATAATAGAAGCCAGATCAAGAAACCCATTAATAAAACGTTCCCATCCAAACTTGGTAACGCCATACTTACGCGGACGGTGCTCTACTACTTTTTCACCAATTCTTTTAAATCCGGCCCATTTGGCCAATACCGGAATATAGCGGTGCATTTCCCCATATACCTCAATGCTTTTTATAACTTTATTTTTATATGCTTTTAATCCGCAATTAAAATCATGCAAAGGTATTTTAGACATGCGCCGGGTTACCGCATTAAAAAATTTTGAAGGAATATTTTTTGTGAGCGTGCTGTCATATCTTTTTTTCTTCCATCCGCTAACCATATCATATCCACCCTCTGTTATCATGTTTCTCAACTCGGGTATTTCACCGGGACTGTCCTGCAAATCCGCATCCATCGTAATTACTACTTCCCCCTGCGCAGCCTTGAAGCCTTCATTAAGCGCTGCGCTTTTACCATAGTTACGTTGAAATTTAATACCTTTTATACACGAATGCGCTACCCGCAATTGTTCAATAACAGCCCAGGACTCATCTGTGCTTCCATCATCCACCAAAATAATTTCATACGAAAACCCGTTTTCATCCATCACCTTTTGAATCCAGGCACACAATTCAGGTAAAGACTCTTCTTCATTAAATAATGGAATAACAACACTGATGTTCATGCAGAAAGATTAACAGTATTATTGAGCAACCGTTGGAAATTCCGGTTTTTTCTTTTTAATGATCGCAGCAATGATCAGGCTTATTACGAACCAGAAAATACAAAAGAATGCCGTTCCAAGCATTTGCTTACCGAAGCTATAATTATTGCCTTTCATCATATCTTCTGTAGTTTTATCAATCTGTTCCTGGCTTGCTCCGAATTTTTGCATCATCTGCTGCGTCTTTTCAGCCGTTTCCTGTGTTAGCGCTTCGCGAAAAGGCACATCAATAAAATTGAACAAAACGTAACTAAATAAGGTACTAATTATGGTGCCGATTACAAAAGTGGTAAATACTACTTTCAGGGCCGCGGCAAAATCGAGATAGCCCTCATTTAGTTTTTTTTGTTTTAGTCCGGCCAGTACTGCAATGATTACAGGTATTAAAAAACCTGCATAAGCTATAGGGTTTACAAACCATTTTACACCTCCCAAATATAGCAGCAGGCTAAAAATTACAGATGCAAGTCCGGATATTAGTCCGTAGGTGAGTCCTACGTCTGTTTGTTTTTTTTCCATAATTGTTGTTTTGGGTAAAAAATCAGGTGTTCAAAAATACTTTCTCTCCGTTAATTATCCCAATTACCTGCCCTTTAAGTTCTTTCCCGGTAAATGGAGTATTTTTAGATTTTGATTGAACCTGCTTTTCTTCAAACCGGTACATTACGCCCGGGTTAAACAAGGTAAGGTCTGCAGGATGTCCTTCCTGTAATGTTGCCGAAGGCAATCCGAAAATTTTACGCGGGTTAGTGCTGCACAATTCCACCCAGCGTTCGGCATTCACTCCCGCGGCTCCGGCAACGCCAAAAGCCGTTTCCAGCCCTATCATGCCATAGCCTGCATATTCAAACTCGCAGGTTTTACTGTCCCATTCCTGGGGAAAATGATGTGACGCGATGCAATCCACCCATCCATTGTTTACCGCTTCACGCAGCGCCTGCCTGTTTTCCGGGGTACGCAAAGGAGGATTTACTTTAAGATTGGTATCGTAATTCACAAGGTCTTCATCACTAAAAAAAAGATGGTAGGGTGTAACGGAGCAGCTTACCTGCAAACCTTTTTCCTTAGCTTTTTTAATGTGATCAACCGATCGTTTGGAGCTGATGCCTGTAAAATGAAGTTTGGATGCCGCATATTCCGCCAGTTCAATATCCCTTGCCACCATCATTTCTTCCGCAATGACCGGTTTGCCGGGCAAACCCAACCGGGTAGAAATAATGCCTTCATTCATTAATCCATGTGTTCCAATACTCTTATCCTGCGGTATTTGTATCACCACGCCTTCAAACGCTTTTACATATTGCAGGGCTTTTAATAAAACGCCGGCCGACTGAACCGCATGGATACCATCACTGAAGGCAATAGCGCCGCTGGCGAACATATCATACATTTCTGCCAGATCTTTTCCTTCTGCATTTTTAGAAATGGCGCCTATGGGATGGATATTTACAGGCAGGGACCTGCTTTTTTCTTTAATGTATTCTACCTGTGATTTGCTGTGAACTACAGGATTTGTGTTAGGCAGCACAAACACATGAGTATACCCGCCTGCTGCGGCCGCTTTTGCACCAGTTTGCAGCGTTTCTTTAAATTCATATCCGGGATCGCAGAAATGAGCGAAAATATCTACCCAGCCCGGCGAAACCTGTAACCCTTCGTGTTCAATAACAGTATCTGCTTTTTCCGTAATGTTGTTTTCAATGCTAACAATGACGCCATTGGCAACTAAAATATCCTTTTGCTGTCCGTTAAATGGAGAACCGGGTTGCGTAATAATGGCTTTGCGAATGAGGATAGTCATTGTGAAAAGTTCAGCGAAGATAAAGGCTATTTATTGATTTTTTGAAATTGGAATTTTGAATTACTTTTGCTGCCCGTTAATAAGTTCGGGACGTAGCGCAGCCCGGTAGCGCACTAGCATGGGGTGCTAGGGGTCGCAAGTTCGAATCTTGTCGTCCCGACTTTTAAAGAGGTTGTTTCATTAAGTTGAGACAACCTTTTTTTATCTCATCGCTGCAACGGTAGCGCATCCCGCCTCAGGGCGGGAGGATCGTCCCGACGAAATAAAGCTCTGGCTTCGCCAGTGCTTTATTGTTTTATATGAACCCTTGTAAGGGAGATAAACACTGGCAGCAGACATA